>CAMNYG010000231.1 GCA_946570335.1 uncultured Dietzia sp.
AGACCCTGCCGTTGATACGGCCGGAGCTCGGCGTGCAACGATGCGGGGACGGGCACCGGGTCGGGTTTGTCCGAGGCCAGCTCGAGCAGGGCCTTGGCCCGGCCCGTGGGCGGCTCGAGATCGTCGGCCAGCTCCGCGAGGTCCGCCAGCAAGCCGGCCTGCCCCAGACCGATCGTGATGCCGCCGTCTTCCGGATCACGGCCCTGGCGGTCCGCAGACGCCGCGAGCGCCTCCTCCAGCAGGACCTTGAGCTCGCCGAACCGCTCCGTGTCCACGGTGACCAGGATCCCGTCGGCGGTGACGAACTCGTCCTGCCCGGTGACGACAGCCTCGAAGATCACGGCGAACGGCACCGGCTTGCCCTCGACGGTCACCGCCACCGACAGGCCCAGCCAGTCGATCCCGGACCCGTCCTCCTCGGTCGCCAGGGAGACCCGCAACTCCTCGGTGGCCCGGCGGATCCGCGGGACCTCCTCCGTCACGGTCACGCTGATGCCGTCCAGCGCGTTCAACTCGGCGACGCCGTCGGCCAGGAGCGCCCCGGCGTCCGGCCCGGTGACCCGGAACTCACCCACGTCGACCAGCCATCCCCATCCGGTCTCCGCGACCGCGCCCATGAGTTCGATAGCCGTATGGTCCGCCAGGTGCGGCTCGGCCAGTCCCAGGTGCGCCTCGGTCAGCGGAGCTGTCCGCCGTGTCTCAGTCCCGTCCGCCATCCGCAGGACCACGACGAGATGCCATTGCAGGACCAGCGACAGTCCGGGATCCATTCGTCGCTGCTGCCTCCGCGCATCGCCGGCGGTGAAGGGGCGGATGGACAGCTCCAGCTCCACGCGGTCGAACTCCGGCAGCTCCAGGCGGCCCACGCGGTCGATCACCGGGAAATTCTCGGCCAGGTCGGGCAGGAACTCCGCACAGAACTCCGGGACCGCCTCGTCGGGAATGATCAGGGGGCGCCACCTGCGCAAATGCCCCACCACACCCGGATCCAGCCGGCCGACCGGACTGAGTTCCAGCACGCGGCCCGAGATCACCGCGACCAGATCGCCGCGTTCGCCCACGAGTGCACCGGGCGGCGGACCGGCGGCATCGCCTTCGGTGTTTCCGTTGCCGGCGTCCGAGTCCGCGCGAACGTCATTACCGGCATTCGCGCCGCCGGTGTGGGCGACGGCGGCGTCATCACCCCCCGGACCGCCTCCGGACTCCGGCAGTACCTCGGCAGCGGCCACCACCACCAACTCCGCACCGTCCGGGCTCCAGGTTGTCAGCCCGACGCGGCGCGGGGGCCCGGGCACCACGTCGAGCAGCCCGTCGCCGGGAACGATCTCCACGTCCGCCTCGGCCGCGGTGGCGAACAGGGGCCACAGGGCGGGCACCTCGGCGTCGCACAGGTCCAGCCACACCCGCGCCTGACGGTGACTGCGTGCGAGGGCGTCGACGGCCCGGAACCACCCGGACTGCACGTGCGACATCCCGCCGTCCCACCCGTAGCGCAGCCGGTCCCACTCCACGCCCGCCGATTTCCAGCGGCCGCCCTTGCCCGGCACGACGATCCGCGCCTTGAGTCGGTTGCCCAACCCCGGCTGGACGCCGCTCGGAGCGCCCGGATCCGTGTCGTCCGGCACCAGCGACAGTTGGAGCCCGAGCACCGGGCTGTCCGTGACCCGCGGCCGGTGCTCGTCGAGGGCCCGCAGCGACTCCTCGGCCTGCCTGCGCCACGAGGGGGTCGACATGTCCCGCTGCGCCTGCTCACCGATGTACAGCATGATCGCCGCCGCGTGCTTGCAGTTCATCGCGACCGGGCAGGAGCACAGTGCGCGGGTGGGCCGGGCCAACCCGTCCACGTCCGGGGGCGTGAGGTGGACCACCGTGGAATACCACTGCGAGCCGCTGCCCTTGACCTCGGCGGTCAGACGGTGGTTCTCGCCGCGGTAGGTGATGCGCCGGATCCTGCCGGCGTTCGCGTACCCACGGGCACGCCCCAGGGCGGCCGAACCCACCAGGGATTCGATCTCGGACTCGGGGACCCACACGTCGGACTGGAGCACGCCGCCAGGCTAGAGGACGACGACGACAACGACTTCCCACACCGGCCCCGCGGCCCGTCCCTGTGGAGAGGGGCGAGCCTGTGGATACCTGTGCGGACGTGCGCGATCAGCCGACTCGGCGATCCCGGCCACAGCGGTAGCGTGGTCGTGAATCGGGTATCCCGCCGGGAACCACCCGCCGGGAATCAGCCGTCGCCGCCCTTTGTCTCCTGAACGTCGAGGTCCCCGGCGTGGCTGAACGCCTGAGCGGTCAGGCTCACGCGCCCGGCGCAGACTTCGCCGCGGCCACCCGCCGCGAGAGTGAGTGCTCGGCGACGATCACGATGCTCACGATGATCACGCCACCGATCGCGGCGGCCACCACCGCCGGCCAGTCGTCTCCGGGGCCGAACACATCGCCCACCTCGTCGTCCCGCCACGGCCACAGGGCGCGCAGGGAGCCGATCATCAGCCCCACCATGACGAGCAGCGTGGGCTTGCGGAAGTCCTCCATGAGCCGATCGAGAACCTTGACGAACAAGGCGAGGCCCACGAACGCGCCGGCCGCGAACACCACGATGTAGGTCAGGTCGCGGTCGCTCACCGCGTTCATCGTCGGCACGTACAGCCCCATCGCCATGAGCAGGAACGAACCGGACATGCCCGGCAGCACCAGCGCGCAGATCGCCACGGCCGCGGCGACGAACACCAGAAGATAGGACGGATCACTGATATCGCCCCGGGGCAGGCTCGTCAGGGTGAACGCCAACACCGCGCCCGCCACCAGCAGCAGCGCGAGCACCCAGGTCCGGCCGCCCGGGGTGTCGCGCGCCATGCTCCACGGCACGAAGATGCTCGCGGCCACCATGCCGAAGAACAACCCGCTCGACACCTCCGGGTGGTTGGTGACGAAGTCACCGAGCACACCGGCCATGGTGAAGACCATCGCGAGCATGCCCAGCGCGAGTGTTCCGAGCAGCCACCAGTCCGCGTGCCGGAACGCGGCCCGGGTCCGGGCGGAGCGGTCCTTGCCGAGCACCGCCGAGCGCATCCCGTCCACGATGTGCGCGCCTGTGTCGAGCAGTCGCGGATAGACACCGACGACCAGCGCGACCGTGCCGCCCGAGATCCCCGGGACCAGCTCGGCCATACCGATCAGCGCGCCCCGCACCACGTTGCCCACGGCCTCGATCGGACCGGGCCGGCCGGGGACGGGGCTCGCGGGATCCAGGTCGGAGTCCGCAACGGGGTCGTGGTGCACCGACTCGGGGTGCGGTGGCTCGACAGACATTCCTCTACTGTCCCCCAAGGAGCTCGGATTCGGCTAACCGCCACTCGCTCTGTGGCCCTTACTGTGACCGACCCGGCATCGCGAAGGCGACTAGAATCGGCCCCGGATCCGCGCCGCGCACGACACACCACGACCAGGACGCATCCCGGGCCGGAGAGGAGAGTGCACCATGCCGATGCACTATCCGCCGCTCGCCGACGGCACCTACCGCTACGGCGACCGGCCACGCCCGCTGCCCTCCCCGGTGCCCGGACCCGACCCGTCAGAACCCGACGCGATGCCGCAGGGTGGGGAGCCCGCAACCCTGCCGCACGCGGGCCCCGGCCTTCCCGGCGAGGGCACTCCGCCCGAGGAGCCCACCGGGAGAACGCGATCGAACGGAACCGTTGCCGCCGTGGCGATCGTCGGTGGACTGGCCCTCGTCGTCGTCGCCGTCGCCACCTACGGACTGTTCGGCGCGGGCTCCGACCGCGGCAC
>CAMNYG010000232.1 GCA_946570335.1 uncultured Dietzia sp.
CCCCGCGGACCCGCTCCGTGAGGCCGTCCGCGATGCCGCCGTCCGCGCCCGCGCCGCATCGCGCGAGCTGGCGCTGCTCACCGCCGACAGGAAGAACGCCCTGCTTCTCGCCGCCGCCGATGCCCTCGTCGCGGCGGAGGCCGTGATCCTCGAGGCCAATGCACGCGACATCGACGAGCAGACCGCAGAGGGCACCGGTGAGGCGATGCTCGACCGACTCCGCCTGAGCTCCGACCGGATCGAGGGCATCGCCGGCGGACTCCGCCAGGTCGCCGGGCTGGCCGACCCGATCGGTGCGGTCACCCGCGGCTCGACCCGTCCCAACGGCCTGCAGCTCCGGCAGATCCGGGTGCCGCTCGGCGTGGTCGGCATGATCTACGAGGGCCGCCCCAACGTCACGGTTGACGCGTTCGGTCTGGCGTTCAAATCCGGCAACGCGGCACTGCTTCGCGGCTCCCGGTCGGCGCGTAACTCCAACGAGGCGCTCGTCGAAGTCCTGCGCGGGGTGCTCGCCGAGCACGGGCTTCCCGTCGACGCCGCGCAGTTGCTGCCGTCGCAGGACCGCTCGTCAGTCACGCACCTCATCCAGGCGCGCGGACTCGTCGATGTGGTGATCCCCCGCGGCGGGGCCGGCCTCATTCGGACCGTGGTCGAGAACTCGAAGGTTCCCGCCATCGAGACAGGTACGGGCAACTGCCACCTCTACATCCACGGAGACGCGGACCTGGACGAGGCGATCGAGCTGCTCCTCAACGGCAAGACCCGCCGATGCAGTGTCTGCAACGCCACCGAAACGGTCCTGCTCGACTCTGCGCTCGGTGACGCCGCGGTGGACCGCGTGGTCGGCGCGCTGCAGGCCGCCGGTGTCGTGGTCCACGGTGACAGGGAAGGTCTGATCCCGGCCGATGACGTGGACTGGGGCCAGGAATACCTGAGCATGGACATCGCACTCAAGGTCGTCGACGGCCTGGATGAGGCGATCGAGCACATCGCCCGCTGGTCCTCCGGTCACACCGAGGCGGTCTCGACCCGCAGCATCGAGGTGGCAGACCAGTTCTGCGAGCGCGTCGACGCCGCGGCGGTGATGGTCAACGCCTCCACCGCCTGGACGGACGGTGAGATGTTCGGCTTCGGCGCCGAGATCGGCATCTCCACCCAGAAGCTCCACGCCCGCGGCCCCATGGGGCTCGAGGAACTCACCAGCACCAAGTGGATCGCCCACGGCAAGGGGCACGTGCGCCCCTGATCCAGGCGCTCCGGGCCGACGGCGCCGTCGGCCCGGAGCACACCGCACCGTCGGCTCCACCACGACCCGCCACGGACCACCAAGACCCGGAAGGATCCACCAGATGGACCGCGCCCGCACAGCACAGCGACCGGCGTTCCAGAGCATCGATCACGTGATCGAAGCGCTGGGGCAGCAGGGCTATCTCGCCGACCGCGCCACGGCGACGGTCGTCTACCTGGCCGACCGGCTGGGCAAGCCGCTGCTCATCGAAGGGCCTGCGGGCGTCGGTAAGACCGAGCTGGCCAAAGCCGTCGCGGCGGCCACCGAGGCCGAGCTCATCCGCCTGCAGTGCTACGAGGGCGTCGACGAGGCCCGGGCGCTGTATGAGTGGAACCACGCCAAGCAGATCCTGCGCATCCAAGCCGGGCAGGGCGAGGGCTGGGACTCGACGCGTGACGACGTCTTCTCCGAAGAGTTCCTGCTGTCGCGCCCGCTGCTCACCGCCATCCGGCGCAGCGAGCCGACCGTGCTGCTCGTCGACGAGGTGGACAAGGCGGATATCGAGATCGAGGGACTGCTCCTCGAGGTGCTCAGCGACTTCGCCGTGACCATTCCCGAGCTCGGGACCATCGAGGCAACCCGTCGACCCTTCGCGGTGCTCACCTCGAACGCGGCGCGTGAGCTGTCCGAGGCGCTCAAACGGCGCTGCCTCTACCTGCATCTGGACTTCCCGACACCCGAGCTCGAGCGTGAGATCCTGGCCTCCCGGGTGCCTGAGCTCGACGACCGGCTGGCCGAGCAGCTCGTCCGCGTGGTCGGTGTGCTGCGGGCGATGGCGCTCAAGAAGGTGCCGAGCGTCTCCGAAACGATCGACTGGGGCCGCACCCTCGTCGCGCTGGGACTGGACACGATCGACGACGAGGCTGTGATGCAGACGCTCGGCGTGGTGCTCAAACACCAGTCCGACCAGCTGCGCGCGGCCGCCGAGCTCCGGCTCAACTAGGCCGGACACGACACACGCCGATCGGGAGGTGGGCACCATGAGCAACGCTTCGGGCATCCAGAAGTCGCCGGGCGGGCTGTCCGGCCATCTCGTCGACTTCGTCGACGCGCTGCGCCGCAAGGGCATCCCCGTCGGACCGAGCGAGGCCGTCGACGCGGCCTCGGCGATGGTGCACATCGACCTGCTCGACCGGGACGCGCTGCGGGAGGCGCTCGCGTCGACGATCCTGCACAAGCCGACCCACCGGGGCGTGTTCGATCAGCTCTTCGACCTGTGGTTCCCGGCGGCGATCGGTTCCAGGTCCCCGGGCGATGCGGTGACACTCGAGGTGGAGATCCCCACGGACGAGGAGGGCCGGGTCGACCCGGAGGCCCTCAACGAGCTCATCGCCTCACTGCTCTTGGAGGACACCGACGAGTCGCGGGCCAAGGCTCGTGCCCTGGCCGAGATGCTCGTGGAGCAGCTCGGGTCCTACGACTCGGCCGCCGGCCAGCGCTTCTCCGCCTACCAGGCGCTCAGCCCGCTCGACACCGGTGCGATCATGCAGAAGGTCCTCGACGGGCTCCTCGGCGCCGACCCGTTCGACCCGGACGGCTCCAAGCGGCATGCCGAGAAGACCGCCGCCGCCAACTCCGCGGCCGACATGGTCCGCGGTTTTCTGCGCGAGGTCGCCGACGAGACCCGGCGCCGCACCGCCGAGACGGTCGGCCGTGACCGGGTGGCCCAGTACGCGGTGGGGCAGGCGGCCGAACAGGTGGACTTCCTCCGTGCGAACGACCAGGACCTGCAGGCACTGCGCCGCAAGGTGGGCCCACTCGCCCGACAGCTGGGCAGCCGGCTCGCCGCCCGCCGGCGCCGCCACCGCCACGGAGCGATCGACATGCGAAAAACCATGCGCCGATCCATGTCGACCGGCGGCGTACCTGTCGAGCTGGTACTGCGCAAGCCACGTCCGGCCCGTCCCGAGCTCGTGGTGCTGTGCGACGTCTCCGGGTCGGTGGCCGGCTTCAGCCACTTCACCCTCCAACTGGTGCACTCGCTGCGGGAGCAGTTCTCGCGGGTGCGGGTGTTCGCGTTCGTCGACACCACCGACGAGGTCACCTCGTTCTTCGAGTCCGGTTCGGACCTGGGCTCAGCGATGAGCCGGATGGTGAACGAGGCGGCGATCATCACCTACGACGGGCATTCCGACTACGGGCATGCGTTGTCCGGCTTCGCGGACCGCTACGCCCACACCCTCACCCGGACCGGCTCGCTGCTCATCCTGGGGGACGGCCGGAACAACTACCGGGATCCGTCGGTGGATGCCCTCGAATTTGTCAGTGAGCGGGTGGGGCACACGCACTGGCTCAACCCGGAGCCCAAGCGTCAGTGGGGCACGGGTGACTCCGTGGCCAGGCTCTACTCGCAGTACGTGCCCATGCACGAGTGTCGGAACGTCGAGCAGCTCACGGCGGTCGTCGCTGGCCTGCTGCCGGTGTGAGCCACGAAGGCGGTGCGGGCGGCGACGGAGAGTGAAGGCTGCCCGATAGACTCGCTCACCATGACCACGACAGGA
>CAMNYG010000233.1 GCA_946570335.1 uncultured Dietzia sp.
TGGCCTCGCCCTGGTACTCGATCACGTAGCCCTGCCCGCCGGCGGTGCCGATCGCCGCGATGATCTCGAGGATCAGATCTTTGGCGCTGACCCCGGGGGGCGGTGTCCCGTCCACGACGACGCGCATGTTCTTCATCTTCTGCATCCACAGCGTCTGGGTGGCCAGCACGTGCTCGACCTGGCTCGTGCCGATGCCGAATGCCAGCACGCCGAACGCCCCGTTGGTGCTCGTGTGGGAGTCGCAGCAGACGAGGGTCATCCCCGGCTGGGCGAGTCCGAGCTCGGGGGCGATCACGTGGGCGATGCCGCGCTGACGGTCACCGGGAGCATAGAGCTCGATACCGAAGTCGGCGCAGTTGCGCTTCATCTGCTCGATCTGGCGGGCGCCCTCGACGATGGTCGGCACGCGCAGGTCGTCGTCCGTCGCATTCTGGTGGTCGATCGTGCCCAGAGAGAGCTCGGGACGCCGGACCGGCCGGCCGGCCTCGCGGAGATTCGAGAACGCCACCGGGGTGTTGACCTCGTGGATCAGCTGCATATCCACGTAGACGAGGTCCGGGCCCTCCTCCACGGATGCCACCGTGTGTTGTCTCCAGATCTTGTCCGCCAGTGTCTCGGCCATCTGATCTCCCCTTCACTGAACTGCTCTGTGACCGAGACCATAGTAGAATTGACACCAGTTGATGAACGCCGACGACGTTTTTGCTACCAAATGCTCAATATGGGTGGAACTTCCGTCCGCGACGTCGTCGTCCATGGGAGATCCGGAAGGAAAACTGAGCCGATGGCCGACCTCGACAAACTGGACCTTGACCTGTTGCGACTGATCGTCGAGGAGCCGCGCGCCGGGGTGCGCGAGTACTCCCGTCGGCTGGGGATCGCGCGCAACACAGCGACCTCGCGGATCACGAAGCTGGAGAACGCCGGGGTGATCGTGGGTTGGCGACCGCAGATGGACCTGGCCCCTCTCGGCTACGAGGTGACCTCGTTCGTCCACGTCCATATCGCGCAGGCATTCCTCGAGGAGACGCTTGAACGACTGTCGCTGATCCCCGAACTGATCGAGGCCAACACGGTCTCGGGCGAGGGTGACCTCCTGTGCCGACTGGTGGCCCGCAACAACTCCCACTTCGAGGAGGTGCTGCAGAAGGTCCAGCGTCTCGAAGGCGTCCGACGGGTCCGCTCGGAAATTGTCCTCAACCGCAGGATCTGGCCCCGGGTGGTGCCCCTCGTCGACAAGGTTCGTGCGGACATGTGACACACCTGGCATCCCGCAGCCGCACGAAACTGCACCGACGGCTCACCTCAGACCCGTAGTGGCAACGACATTTGATCATCTGGCCCTGATTCGACCGGAGCCGCTTGAAGGTGTGACCTGCAACACCTTGACTGACGATCGTGCCACTGCCCGGCAGATCGCGAAGGAGCCAGAGAATGTCACTGACGCACCCCTCATCAAAAGACAGGCCCGCGCCGGACCCGAGCCCATCGGAGGAGGCGGACACGGACTCCAGCGGCACCGAGTCCACCTTCGTCGCCGAGGTGCCGTCGCGGTGGACCGTCATGGGTCTACCGATGTGGATCTTCCTGCCGATGTTCCTGCTCATCGCGCTGGCCGTCTACACGGACACGTTCCCGACCACTCTCATCAGCGGGTTCGCCCTGGCCACGGCCCTGGGGGCCATGCTCATGTGGATCGGGCAGCAGGTGCCTGTGCTCAAGGACTTCGGTCTGCCGATCATCCTCGCGCTGTTCCTGCCCGCGGTGTTCGTCTGGCAGGGCTGGATCCCGACCGGCACCGTCGAGGCGATGGAGGCGTTCACCACCGAGCAGGGCGCATGGGACTTCATCCTCGTGGCCATCATCACCGGCGCGATCCTCGGCATGCCCCGGCAGCTCATCATCAAGGCCGGTATCCGCTATGCCGTGCCCGTCGTCGGCACGATCGTCGGCGTGCTGGCACTCATGGGCGTGATCGGTGCCGCGCTGGGCTACGGCTTCGGCCGCACCATCTTCTTCGTCGCCGCCCCAGTCATGGCCGGCGGTCTGCCCATCGGGGCGATCCC
Source organism: uncultured Dietzia sp. (assembly GCA_946570335.1). Lineage (GTDB taxonomy): Bacteria > Actinomycetota > Actinomycetes > Mycobacteriales > Mycobacteriaceae > Dietzia. The sequence goes on from CAMNYG010000233.1 coordinate 2,067, forward strand.
GATGTCCGAGATGTACGCCGAGGCCTCCGGAGGGACCCCCGCCGAGTATCTGAGCATCCTCGTCTCGGCCGTCCTCATCGCCAACGTCCTCTGCGTGGTGTTCGCCGCGGTGCTCAACGGCGTGGGCAAGCGCACGCTGAGGACGCGGACCTGGTTCAACGGCAACGGCCAGCTCCTGCGTGCGAGCGCGCAGGACGCGGAGAGCATGCGGATCCCGGCCAAGCCGTCGGGTTCGACCTTCGCCGCGCTCGGTCAGGGCCTGCTCATAGCCGGCACCCTCTACGTGGTCGGCTCGATGCTCAACGCGGTCGTCCCGGACATCCACACCTACGCCTGGGTCACCTTCGTCGCCGCCGCCATCAAGATCATCGGCTTCGTCCCGGACAGCATCGAGGACGCCGCCTCCCATTGGGGCGACTACGCGACCGCGGCGTTCGTCCCCGCTCTCCTGGCGTCTGTGTCCATCGCGTCGATCGATATCGGCGGCGTCGTCGAGGGGTTCACCGACCCCACCTTCATCCTTCTCATCGCCCTCACCGTCGGCGTCGCCGGGGTGATCGCCGGCCTCCTGGGCTACCTCGTCCGCTTCTACGTGGTGGAGTCAGCCATCGTCCCGGGCCTGGTCATGGCCGACACCGGCGGCTCGGGCGACGTCGCGGTCCTCTCCGCCGCGGAACGGATGCACCTGCTGCCGTTCGCCACGGTCGCGACCCGGCTCGGTGGCGCACTGCTGCTGGTCATCACGTCGACCCTGGTGCCGATCCTCGGGGCCGGCGTCTTCTGACACGCAGCCCACCACCCCCGACATCCGCTACTCCGACACGCCATCCGCTACCCGCGTAACGGGTAGCGGATCAGGCGGGAGAGTAGCGGATCCGGCGGCTCAGGCCCGCAACGCCGCGGAGGCCATCACGGTGAGCACCCGACGCAGCTCGGCCTCGGCCATCGCGGGCAGCCGCGGACTGGCGTTGAGCAGCCCGAACACCGCATGGACGTGCGCCCGCGCGACGGTGGTCCCGATCTCCGGTCGCAGCCGCGCCAGCGCGTCGACCCACACCTCGGCATACTCGCGCTGGAGCCGGCGCACCTCGTGGCGTGGTCCGGCCGGCAGCGAGGCGAGGTCACGGAACTGCACGCTGATCAGGTCGGGTTCGGTGGCCACGAAGTCCACGTGCACGGCGAGCAGTGCATCAAGCACCTCGGCGGGCTCGCCACCCCGCTCGACCGCCGCCCGGCCCCCGTCGCGGAGCCGTAGCGAGATGTCGAGCAGCATCTCCGCCAGCACGTCCTCCTTCGAGGAGAAGTACCGGTACATCCCCGGACCGGAGATGCCGACCTCGGCGCCGATGTCGTCGAGGCGGACGCCGTGGAAGCCGCGCCGGGCCATGAGCCGGGCGGCGGCCACGAGGATCTCCACCCGTCGCTGAGCCTTGGCCTGTGCCCGGGGGGTCAGCGGGACAGAATCATCCCGCTGACCCCGGGCGCCGGTACCGGTCATGTCAGTGGAAGAAGTGCCGGGCGCCGGTGAAGTACATCGTGATGCCTGCCTTCTCCGCGGCCTCGATCACCTCGGCGTCGCGCACCGATCCGCCGGGCTGGACCACGGCTCGGACGCCCGCCTCGGCGAGGACCTCGAGCCCGTCGGCGAACGGGAAGAACGCGTCCGAGGCGGCCACCGCGCCCGAGGCCCGCTCCCCCGCGCCCTGCACGGCCAGGC
>CAMNYG010000234.1 GCA_946570335.1 uncultured Dietzia sp.
CAGCTCCGTGCGCCCGGCGGTGAGGACCTGCGCATCACCTCCGTGGGCGTGGGCCTGGGCGCGGGGACGTTCGTGGTGCAGGTCGGCACCGTCACCGACCGCTACGACTTCCTGCTCGGCACCGGCGCGATCCTGTTCCTGTCGTTCGTCCCGGTCGCGGGCCTGGCCACCGCGGTGTTCGTCTACTACGCCATGGGCCGCGTGCTGCGTCCGGTCGAGTCCATCCGCTCGCGCGTCGCCGAGATCTCCACCTCCGGCCACGGCGAACGCGTGCCCGTCCCGGAGGCCGAGGACGAGATCGCGCGACTGGCCCGCACCATGAACGCCATGCTCGCCCGACTGGACGCCGCCCGCACCGCGCAGGTGGCGTTCATCGGCGACGCCTCCCACGAGCTCCGCAGCCCCCTGTCCACGCTCTCGACCATGCTCGAGCTGTCGTCCACCTCCGGCACCCCGGTCGACGTGGAGACCGTCGACGAACTGCTGCTTCCGGAGGTCGCGCGGATGCGCACGATGGTCGAGGACCTGCTCCTGCTGGCCAAGAACGACGAGCGCGGGATGCCGCTGCGCCGCGACGACGTGGACCTCGACGACATCGTGCTCTCCGAGGCCACCCGTGCGCGGGAGCTGGGGACAGCGGGCGTGGGGGTGCCGGGACGCACGGATCTGCAGGTGGCGGTGTCGGTGGAGCCCGCGCGCCTGGTGGGCGACCCGGACGCGCTCCAGCGCGTGGTGCGCAACCTCGTGGACAACGCGCGCCGCCACGCCCGGCAGCAGATGTCGCTGGTGCTCACCGTCGACCGCACGGTCCCCGGCGCGCCGCGGGCCACGATCACCGTCGACGACGACGGCGAGGGGGTGCCCGACGCCCAGAAGAGCACGGTGTTCGACCGCTTCGCCCGCCTCGACGCCGACCGCGCACGGGGCACCGGCGGGTCCGGGCTGGGTCTGGCGATCGTCGCCGAGATCACCCGCTCCCACGGCGGCCGGGTGCGGGTGGAGGACGCACCCGGCGGTGGCGCACGGTTCGTCGTGGAACTGCCCGTCGAGGAGCTCGAGGAGTTCGGGGACTAGCCGGCCGCGGCGTCGACGAGCCGGTACCCCTGGCCGCGGACGGTCTCGATCGAACGAGTGGAGAACGGGGCGTCGATCTTGCGTCGCAGGTAGCCGATGTAGACCTCGACGATGTTGTCGTCGCCGTCATAGGCCGAGTCCCACACCGCCCGCAGGATCTGAGCCTTGGACACCACCTGGTTGCGGTTGCGGATCAGGTACTCCAGCACGGCGTACTCGCGCGCGGTGACCGTGATCCGCTGTCCACCCCGGCGGACCTCCTTGGCGGCCGGATCCACCACCAGGTCACCGGCGGAGAAGACCGCGGGCCGTTCGGGGGCCCCACGGCGCACCAGCGCACGCAGACGCGCCTCGAGAACCACGAACGAGAACGGTTTGACCAGGTAGTCGTCGGCACCGAGGTCGAACGCGTCGGCCTCGTCGTACTCGCCGTCCTTGGCGGTGAGCATGAGCACGGGCGTCCAGATCTCACGGCGGCGCATCTCGCGCACCACCTCGTAGCCGTTGCGGCGCGGCATCATGATGTCCAGCACCACGACGTCGTACTCCTCGCCGGCGGCCATCTCCAACCCGGCCTCGCCGTCACCGGCGGTGTCCACGGCCCAGCCGCCCGCGACGAGGCCGCGCCGCAGGCTCTCCCGCAGTGCCGGCTCGTCGTCCACGACCAGGACCCGCATCACACTCAGGCCCCGGGATGGTTCTTCGGGTCGATCTCCTGATCCATCCGCTCCGCCGGCACCAGCGACTCGGCGTGGCGGCGCACCACCCTGGCGGGCACCCCGGCGACGGTCGTGTGTGGCGGCACCTCGGACAGCACCACAGAGCCGGCGGCCACCTTCGCGCAGTCGCCCACGCGGACGTTGCCCAGGACGATCGAACCGGCCGACAGCAGCACCCCCGAGCCGATCTTGGGGTGACGGTCGCCGTCCTCGTTCCCGGTGCCGCCGAGGGTGACGCCCTGCAGGATGGAGACGCCGTCGCCGATCACGCAGGTCTCCCCCACGACGATGCCGGTGGCGTGGTCGACGAGGATGCCCGCGCCCACGCGCGCGGCGGGGTGGATGTCCATCGCGAACACCTCGGAGATACGGCTCTGCAGGAACGAGGCGGCCATGACGCGGCCCGAGTTCCACATCTCGTGGGCGACCCGGTGGACCTGCAGCCCCAGGAAGCCCTTGGCGAACAGGTACGGCACCAGGTAGTTGGGGTAGGCCGGGTTGCGCTCGTAGCTCACCACCAGGTCCTCGGCCACGGCCTCCAGGACATGCGGGCTGTCCGCGAGGACCGCGCGGATCTCCTTCTCCAGCACATGGCGGCCGATCTCCGGCGTCGCGACGCGGGAGGCCGCCAGCCGGGCCAGCGATTCACCCAGGTCGTCGCAGCCGTCGATGAGGTCCAGGACCAGGCCCGCGATCAGCGGTTCGTTCCTACTGGACGTCGCGTCGAGCGACAGCTGATTCCAGACTGCGCGGACGGAGGAATCGGCCTCGGCCTGCGGGACGCACGGGTTCTCGATGCTCAGCTCGATGGTCACCCCACCCAGAGTAGGCCCGTCGCACAGAACGGGTCGAGTCGCACCGCACGCGGACGGCAGAATGGGGTCATGATGCTCATCAACGTCCGATTCGACGTCAAACCCCAGCACGCCGACAACTGGCTCGAGATCACCCGCGAGTTCACCGAGGCCACCCGCGCCGAGCCGGGGAACCTGTGGTTCGACTGGTACCGCTCGTCCGACGACCCGAACACCTACCTGCTGTGCGAGGCCTTCCGCGACGGCGACGCCCCCGCCGAGCACGTGAACTCCGCCCACTTCTCCGAGTTCACCGGTTCCGCCGCCCGGTACCTGCAGCGCACGCCGCGGATCATCAACACCACGGCCGAGGGCGAGGCATGGGGAACGATGGGCGAGATCACGGTCGACTGACCGCACCCGACCCGGTATGCCGCTGACCAGCGGCGCCCTGCTCGTATCGTGCAGGGCACCGCTGGTCAGCGAGGTTCTGGGCGCCTCAGACCGAGCTGCCGAGCGCGGACTGCGCCAGGGTGGCCGGGTCGGTGGGCCACCACTGGCCGTAGTCGAGCGCGTAGACGCGGTTGAGGTCGGACTCGACACCACCGACGGTCACCTGCTGATTGACCGGCAACTGGTGGATGGTGGCGTGCGGGTTGAGTCGCCCATTGGAGCCCCAGTCGTGCTGCCAGAAGTACTGACCGAGCCCACGACCGCGGCACCAGTCGATGGTGGGGGCGTTGGCGTACACGCCGAGCTTCATTCCGGCACCCCGCAGGTGCGCGGCCCAACGCTCGAGGTACGGCGCGATCTGGTTTTCGAACTGCCAGTGCGTCGGATTGTCGTCGATCGCCACGTACATCGGCACGCCGCCGGGCCCGCCCGCCTCGCGGTGGAGACGGATCCCGATGGGGGCGTGCTCGTCGCCGCCCCGGGCGCCGTCCTTCCAGTCCGCGGTCTCGGCCCGCCCGTACTGGTAGCAGGAGACCATGTTGAGTCCGTGGGCACGGAAATCGTCGACCTCACGACGCCGGAGCGGCTTGCCGCTCATCCACTCCGCGCCGGGGCGACGGTTCGAGCAGTAGCGCACCGCTCCCATGTGGCCGGCGGCGCGCACCGACGCCGCCGACGGCGGGCCCGCAGCGTAGTCGAGCAGGGTGCCGATCGGGACCCCGGCGCCGGCACCGGGCAG
>CAMNYG010000235.1 GCA_946570335.1 uncultured Dietzia sp.
GGTCCCCGCACCGGGACGCGGCTTCAGGCCGGGTCCGACCCCGTCCTCCTCGAGGCTCCGGCGTCGCCGCCCGGGCCCACCGATCTCGGTGACGCTCAGAGACGGTCGGCTGACACCCTTCTCACACTCGCGGGGGTGGCCGAGGGGTCACGGGTACTGGTGGCGACGCCCGGCTGGGGCGAGCTGCCGATGCGAGCGGCCGAGCGTGGCGCCCACGTGCGGACCATGACGGGCTCCACCGAGCGGCTCGCCGCGCTCGGCTCGAGACTGGCCGCGGCGGATCTGGAGGACAGCGTCTCCCTGTACCTCGGGGCCCCGTCCGAGGCCGGGGGAGCAGTTGATTCCGTGGTGGCGGTGGACCCCGGCGTCGATTCCGGGCTCGCGGGGATCGGTGAGGTGCTCCGGGTGGCGGATCGGCTTCTGGAGCCCGGGGGGCGGCTGGCTGTGCACGTGGTGGCCTGTCCGGCCCGCCCGGAGCCGGCGCTGGTCGAACTCGCCGCCTGGCGCGCCGCGTACGTCTGCGACGCGGGCCCGGCGCCGGCATGGTCGGACATCGGTGAACAGATCGCCCGGACGTCCAGGCTCCGGCTGCGCGGCCGGATCGATGCCACCGCCCATCACGCCGAGACCGTCCGACTGTGGTCCGACACCTTCGCGCTCAGGGGCAGGGATGCGGCCGCGCTGGGGTTCGATGCGGTCTACCGCCGCATGTGGGCGTTCCATCTCGCGGCGATGGAGGCGGGACTACGTAGTGGGTGGGTGGAATCGTTGCAGGTGCTGGCGGAGGCTTCACCTTCTGCTGCTGCACACCCGACGCGAACCACGTCATAGAGTTTTCCCATGACGAACATTCTCACCCCGGTCGCGATCTGGTTCGGCCGTCTGGACGCGACCCGCGAGAACTCTTCACTCGTGGTGACCGTCGACACCTGGATGTCCAAGGTCTCCCGCGGCAGGCTCCCGCTTCTGCGGGTGGCCGGGCTCCCCACGTTGACACTCCACGTGCCGGGTCGGAAGAGCGGAGCGATGCGTAGTACGCCGCTGCTGTGTGCTTCGTGGAACAACGGGCTGATCATCATCGGCTCCAACTGGGGAGGGGAGAAGACCCCGACGTGGGTGTACAACCTCCGCGCCGCCGCCCCGGGCGAGGTCGAGATCGCCGTCTACGGCGCGCGGCTGCCTGTCGAGGTGGAGGAACTCTCGGGGGACGACCGCGAGTCGGCTTGGGCGGCGGCGGTGAGTGTGTGGCCGAACTACGAGCTCTACGCTGCGCGCACGACACGACAGCTGCCCATTTTCCATCTCACTCCGCGCCTGTGACGTGAGGTGGCGCGGCGGCCGGCCGGAGCCGCTCGCGGGCTGCGCGCAATGGGTGCTTCAGGGGCGCCGCGCCACCATGTTCATCGCGGTTGCGGTCAGGACCGGGTCGCCGTCCTGGTTGACGAGTGTGACGTCGGTCGTGAGTATCCCCCGGTCGGGCTTGGTCCGAGACCGACGCACCCCGGTGGTCTCGCACTGCAGGGTGAGCCGGTCGTCGGGCCGGAGCGGTCTCACCCAGCGGAGCTCGTCGATGCCGGGGGAGGCCAGGCTGGCCACGCTGGTGAGGTAGTTGTCCGCGAACAGCCGCATCATGAGTGCTGCGGTCTGCCAGCCGCTGGCGATCAGCCCGCCGAACGGTCCGTCGGCGGCGGCCTCCGGGTCGGTGTGGATGCTCTGGGGGTCGTACCGACGGGCGAACTCCATGATCTCTTCGGCGTTCACCGATTCCTCGCCGAAGCTGTAGCGGGCCCCCTCGGTGTAGTCCTCGAGGTACCTGTCATCGATCGGGGTGGAGAACTCGTCGAACGTCTCGTCTTTCATGCCTGCTCCTCGGATCGCGTATATAGACTTTGAGTTAATCACCATTCACCGACTGGAGGGCGGAGATGGCCTACTTCGAACGACTCGGATCTGACCGGTTCCGACCGACCGAGCACGTCAGTGGCGCGTGGAACGAGGCGACGCAACACGTCGGCCCGGCACTCGGCCTGCTCGTTCATGCCGTCGAGGTGGATCTGGCAGCCCGACGCGACGATCCCATGATCATCTCCCGTCTGTCCTACGAACTGCTGGGATTGGTGCCGATGGACGCGGTCGATGTGAGCGTCGAGGTGATCCGGCCGGGGCGGACTATCGAACTGGTCGAGGCGACCTACGCTCATGGTGATCGCACCGGGATCCGGTTGCGGGCCTGGTTGCAGCAGCCCCGCGACACGGTTGCGGTCGCGGGCGACGGATTCGACCGGATTCCCGGGCCGACCGAGATGGCGCCGTGGGACCCCACCACGGTCTGGGGCGGCGGTTACCTCGCCTCCGCGGTTGTCCGGCGGACCTCGGCCGGGCCCGGGCGTTCCCGCTACTGGGTGCGCACCGATGTCCAGTTGCTCGCCGGCGAGGAGGTCAGCACGACCGCGCGTATGGCCGCCTTGTTCGACATCGCCAACGGAATGGCGATCCGCGCGGACCCGACTACTGTGCACTACCCGAACATCGACCTGTCGGCGCACCTGGTCCGCGCGCCGCAGGGGGAGTGGCTGGGCTACGACACCCGGGTCACCTTCGGTCCCGGTGGTCTGGGATTGACCGCGAGTGTGATCCATGACGAGTCCGGCCCGCTCGGCACCATTGCGCAGTCACTCACCGTGCGTCCGTAGGCGCCACCCGGTGGGCACCGCCCTGGGGAGAGCGCGCGTGTGCGTACCCCGCAAGCGTGCCGGCCAGTGGGGCCTACAAATGTCGTAGATAGCACCGCATGACGGAGCCGCTGTCGGGGTCGGAGTCGGAGAACCCGTGGTGGTTGTAGAAGCGCCGCGCGTCGACGTCGTCGGAGTCCACGTTGATGTGCATCTCGCGGGCGCCTCTCGTACGCACCTCGTGGATCGCCCGGGTGATGATCTTCGTGCCGATCCCGCTCGCGCGCAGGTCCGGGCGGACGTAGAGCTCCTCCAGCTGGGCGAGGGGCCCGTCCCAGTACGGGGTGGGGCGGAGGGTGAGGAAAGCGAAGCCGGCCTCTCCGCCGGCGTCGTCGCCGGTGTCCGGCCGGGGGAGATGGGCGACGACGACGAGGACATCTTCCCGCCGCAGCAACGACTCGAATCGGCGCGCGGCTCGGTCCGCGCTCGGGGTGGGCGAGTCGAATTCGGTGTTGAACTCGTGGAGCATCCTGCCGACTGCTACCGCATCCGCGGCCGTCGCGAGTCTGATGACGGGCTCGGCAGCGGACGGAGCGGCGGCCGGGACGATGGTTGGTCGTGGTTGTTCCAGCAGGTCCTTCAGCCGGCCCAGGTCCTGCATCACGGCGGCCGCATCCTGCTCGAGATCGTCGTCGGCGGTGAGTTGCCGCAGCGTGAAGACGACCTCCGCCCCGTCCGGGTGGGGGAGGACGCGCAGTGGGTTGTAGACCGTGGTCCCGTCCGGAAGCGTGACCTCGTGGTCGAGTACGCCCAGCTCATTTCGCTCGGCGAAGCGAACACGAACACGACCCATCGGGGAGTCGACCACCAGGTGGCCGTCATCGACCGTCGCCGCTCCACCCGCAAGGCCCGCCGCCCAGTCGGGGAGTCGACCAGAGTCGCGCGCGACGTCATAGACGTCGCTGGGGGATCGCTTGATGATGACGCTGACGTGCCGGCTGCGCATGTCGAGATCCTACTTCCGGGTGGGCAGGGCATGGACCGAACGACGGGCGGTCCCGGAAGCGGCGGTGGGTCGCCCGGCATCAGCCCAGGAGGT
>CAMNYG010000236.1 GCA_946570335.1 uncultured Dietzia sp.
TTCAGCTCGTCGTACGGGCGTCCCAGCACGTCGGCGGTGCGGCGGGAGCCGAACTCGTGGCTGGTGCCGTGGAATCCATAACGACGCAGGTGCCAGCGCTGGGCGGTCTCGGCGTCGATCGCATAGGTGTGCGCGGCGGCGGGCAGCGTGTGGAAGAAACCGGTGTCGAACACCGCCACGTGTGGCAGACCCGGTAGCAGCTCACGAGCGACGCGGATACCGCGAAGGTTGGCTGGATTGTGCAGCGGTGCGAGAAGTTCGAGCTTCTCGATATCCGCCTCCACCTCGGGTGTCACCAGTACCGGTTCGTGGAAGGCGGGACCACCGTGGACCACCCGGTGACCGATCGCCTCGACACCGAGATCCGTCGGGTGGACCCGGAGCTCCGCCGCCAGTTCGAGGACCCGGCCCAGTGCGGCGGTGTGGTCGGGAAACTCCGCCTCGGCGGTCCTCCCCTCCGTCGGCGAGCCGTCCAGCCCACTGCGGCGTACCGTCAGCGAACCGATGGGCTCACCGATACGCTCCACCAGTGCCCAGGCCAGCTCCTCCTCGACAGCGGTGTCGAGGATCTGCAGCTTGAGCGAGGACGAGCCCGAGTTGATGACGAGCACGCGGGTCATGAGTCACGTCCGTTCGGGGAAGCCGGGTCGGTGGTCTCGGGGCCGGAGGCGGCGGAGCCCGAGGTGGCGGGGTCGGTGGCGGCGGGAGAGCCCTGCGCCTGGACCGCCGTGATGGCGACCGTGTTGACGATGTCCTCGATCAACGCGCCACGCGAGAGGTCGTTGATCGGCTTGCGCAGGCCCTGCAGCACCGGGCCGATCGCGACCGCGCCCGCCGTCCGCTGCACGGCCTTGTAGGTGTTGTTGCCCGTGTTCAGGTCCGGGAACACAAGGACCGTGGCCTGCCCCGCGACCGGCGAATCGGGCATCTTCGCACGCGCCACCGTGGGATCGACGGCCGCGTCGAACTGCAGGGGTCCGTCGACGACCAGGCTCGCGATCGAGTCGCCAGGACCGCTCGCGGCGGCGGAGTCACCCGCGGCGCTGGCGACGGGGTCGGCCGCAGGGTTGGCCCCGGCATCGGCGATACGGGAGCGCACGATTTCTGTGGCCTCACGGACCTTGTCCACGTCGGCACCGCTGCCGGAATCACCGGTCGAATAGGACAACAACGCCACCCGGGGATCGATGCCGAACCGGGCCGCGGTCTCGGCCGAGGACAGCGCGATGTCGGCGAGCTGCTCGGCGGTGGGGTCGGGGACGACCGCGCAGTCGCCGAAGGCCAGGACGTGGTCGGCCAAGCACATAAGGAACACGCTCGACACGGTCTTGACACCCGGACGGGTGCGGATGATCTCCAGCGCGGGGCGGATGGTGTGCGCAGTGGTGTGGACGGCGCCGGAGACCATCCCGTCAGCGAGTCCGGCGTGCACCATCATCGTGGCGAAGTAGGAGATGTCGAGGATGCGGTCGCGGGCCACGTCCAGCGTCATCCCCTTGTGCTTGCGCAGCTCCGCATACTCCTCGGCGAACCGCTCGGCGTGCTCACTCTCGCGCGGGTTGATCAGCTGCGCCCCGTCGAGGTTGATGCCCAGTTCGTCGGCGCGGCGACGGATCGCGTCAGGATCACCGAGGATCGTCAGGTCGGCCACCTCGCGGCGCAACAACCGACCGGCGGCGTGGAGGATTCGGTCGTCGTCGCCCTCGGGCAGCACGATGTGCCGCCTGTCGGCGCGCGCCCGCTCGAGGAGCTGGTACTCGAACATCTGCGGGGTCATGACGTCCGGGGTGTCGACGCGCAGGCGGGCGAGCAGCTGCTCGGTGTCGACATGCTTTTCCATCAGACTCAGCGCGGTCTCGACCTTGCGACCCGAGCCTGAGTACACGCGGCCACGGGTGTCCGCGGCGAGGCGGGCTGTGTCATAGGTGCCGTGCTCGGTGCACACGATCGGCAGGGTGGATCGCATGCCGTGGACCAGCCGGTCCATCGCGTCGTTCGGCCGGACCCCACCGTTCCAGATCATGCCTGCCAGTGACGGAAAGCCCTCCGCGGCATGCGCGCCCAGGATCGCCAGTACCGCGTCCGTGCGGTCAGCGGGAACGATGACCACCATGCCGTCGACGAGCCGCTCGAGGATCCGGTCGCCGGTCATGCCGCCCACCATCACCGCCATGACCTCACGGTCCAGCAGCGCGGGGTCGCCCGAGTAGAGCGTGCCGTCGACCGCGCCCATGAGCTCACCCATGGTGGGCGCGGTCAACAGGGCCTGGTTGGGCAGCACCCAGGCGGGCACGTCGAGAGAGGACAGCTCGGTCTGGATGGCCGCCATCTGTTCGGCATCGCAGCGGTTGGCCACGACGCCCACCGGGTGGGCGTGGTCGGCGCGCAACTCGTCCAAGGTGAGACGGGCGTTGGTACCGATCTCCTCCGGCGTGCGGCCGGCGCCACGGATGACCAGCAGGACGGGCGCGCCGAGGTTCACAGCGAGGGTGGCGTTGAACTCGAACTCGGTGGGGCTGGGCACACCCGTGTAGTCGGTCCCGAGGATCACCACCACGTCGCACTGGCGGGCGACCGCGTGGTACTTGTCGACGATTTCGGTCAGCGCCGCGTCGCGGTCCCGGTGGACGCGCGCGTTGGTGACTCCGACGCAGTCCTCGTACTTCAGGTCGACGGTCGTGTGCTGCAGCAGCATCTCCACGATCCGGTCCCGCGCAGGCTCGTCGTCGGTGGAGCGCGGCGCGACGGTGACGGGCCGGAAGATCCCGACTCGCTGCACGGTGCCGGCGAGGATGCGCAGCAGCCCCAGCGCGATGGTGGACTTGCCGGTGTCGCCCTCAGGGGCGGCCACGTAGACCGCCGACGACGAGAGCGGCGCGCCGCTGGACTGCCTGGGGATCGTGGGACCGTCGCCGTCCGTTTCCGGAGAGTCGACGTCGGTCGATGCGGACGTGAAGGAATCAGGTAGACGAGATTCGGGCACGTGGGCATTGTGACAGCGCCTGCGATCTCGCACATATCGTACGGCGCGGAACACCACGTCATTGCCCCCGTCGGGTAGGTCCCGGATGCGGATCAGACATCTGTGAGGCGGTCGGTGCCGGGTGGCAGCCATGAGCACCGACCGGGAGTGCCGGGGTTCGGCAAAGTCGTCCACCCACCTGGCCCAGTGCCGACGAACCCGTGGTGAACGGGACATCCGAGTGCACCATTGGCGACAGTTGTGGGTCCGCCTCTGGACCATTCTCGTACGTGGTGGAACTGACTTCGTCTGGCCGGGGCGGTACATCCGGGGAAGGTGCACCCGCCGTGGGCGGCGTAGAGCACCAGCCTCTGTAGCGCGGAGGCCAGTCGCCGGTCGGGGTGGCCGTCCACCTCGATCTTGTGGAGCTCCTCGCGGCCGTCCCGCAGCAGGGAGACGAACCACGGCATGCTGCCGGCCATGGAGACGGCCTGGCGCACGCTGAGCTGCGTGCCGGAGTCGGTCTGCACCAGTGCCGCCGGATCCTCGAGCTGCTCGGGAGTCATCCGCACCACGATGGTGGCGACCCCCTTGGACCGAGCAGGGTCGACCGTCGAGCCCAGGGCCCACTGGTGCACCAGCGCGTCGTGCGCACGCTGCTCAGGCGCGCGCTCATCGGAGCCCGGTTCGCAGGCCACCGCCCCGCCCGGGCCGCCGAAGTCGCACAGCGCCCGCTCGACGAGAGCCCGGCTTCGTGGGGTGAGGGTCATGGTGAGCGTGCTGGTGCCGTCGGGCCGGACCGCGCCG
>CAMNYG010000237.1 GCA_946570335.1 uncultured Dietzia sp.
AGAGCCCGGCCTGGCCGGCACCGATCACCAGCACGTCGACCCTGCGGCGCTCCCCCTCGATCCCCGTCACGACACCATTCTGGCCGGACTGGGGGTCGGGCCGACTCAGGCGCCGTCCGGCAGCGCGGTGAAGTCGGGCTTTCGCCCCTCGGCAAACGCGGCGAGAGCCTCGTTGTTGGCCGGCCCGCCGAGCAGTTCCGCGAACATCCTGTTCTCCCGCTGCCGGGCCTCGGCGACCTGGCGGGCATGCGGCTCGGTCATCGCCCTCTTGACCGCGCGCAGGCTGGAGACCGGCAGCGCGGCCAGGCGCGTGGCGTGCGCGGTGGCCTCGGCCATCAGGTCCTCCGGTGCACACAGACGCCACACCAGCCCCATCTCGTGCGCCTCATTCGCGGAGATCCACTCCGAGGACAGCAGCACCCAGGCGGCGTTCTGGTGCCCGACGAGTCGCGGGATCAAATAGCTCGAAGCGGCCTCGGGGGCCACTCCGAGGCTGGTGAACGGGCACTTGAACCGGGCGCCCTCGGCCGCGAAGACCAGGTCGGCATACCCGAGCAGCGTCACCCCGATGCCCAGGCCGAGCCCGTTGACCGCCGCGACGAGCGGCTTGCCGAACGCGATGAGCGCGTCCACGAGCAGATTGAAGCCGTGCTCCTCGGTGCCCGCCCGGGTGTCACCGCCACCCGCCACCAGTTCGGCCATCTCGACGAGGTCGGTGCCCGCACTGAACGCCCGTCCGCGGCCGGTCAGCAGGACCACGGCGACGGCCGGATCCTCATCAGCCGCGCGCAGGGCGGCCGCCAGCTCCGAATAGAGGGCGCCGTTGAAGGCGTTCAGCGCGTCAGGGCGGTTCATGGTGAGGGTGCGGACACGGTCGGCGTCATGCACCTCGAGGATCTCGCTGTTGCTCGTCACGGGGGGACTCCTCAGGTTTCGGCTCGGGTGCCGGGGCGGTTGTCGGCCCGGTTCTCGGCTCGGGTGGCGGGGGCGGTTGTCGGCCCGGTTCTCGGCTCGGGTTTCGGGTCAGTCGTCGGCTCCCGTGGCGGGCTCTTCGAGGTAGACGGACTTGAGCTCGGTGTACTGCGCCAGCCCTTCCGGGCCGAACTCACGGCCCACGCCGGAGGCCTTGAAACCACCGAAGGGGGCGGCGAAATCCATCGTGTAGGTGTTGACGCCATAGGTGCCGGTGCGCACGCGGCGGGCCACCTCCAGACCGGCGTCCCGGTCAGCGGTCCACACGGTTCCCGCCAGGCCGTAGTCGGAGTCATTGGCGATCTGCACGGCGTCGTCCACGTCGTCGTAGGCGATCACGGACAGCACCGGGCCGAAGATCTCCTCGCGGGCGATCCGCATGTCGTTGGTGACGTCCGCGAAGACGGTGGGCCGGACGTACCAGCCGGTGTTCAGTCCGTCAGGCATCCCGACGCCACCGGTGAGCAGGCGGGCGCCCTCCTTCTGTCCGATCTCGATGTAGGAACCGACCCGCTCCTGCTGACGCCTGGCGACCATGGGTCCGATCTGAGTGGACGGATCGAGAGGGTCGCCCACGACCATCGATCCGATGCCTTCGGCCAGCGCCTCGGCCACCTCGTCATGGCGTCCCCGACTCACCAGGATCCGCGTCTGCGCCACGCAGGCCTGGCCGGAGTTCATCACGCCGAGGAACTTCATCCCTTCGACGACGTTGCTCAGGTCCGCGTCGTCGAGCACGATCGCCGCGGACTTACCGCCGAGCTCCAGTGAGCACCGTTTGAGCTGCTCACCACAGATGGCACCGATCTTCCGACCGGCCGCGGTGGAGCCGGTGAAGGCGACCTTGTCGACCCCGGGATGACGCACCAGGTGCTCACCCACCGCCCGGCCTCCGGCGACGATGCTCACCACCCCCTCGGGCACTCCGGCCTCGATGATCAGGTCGGCGAGCAGATAGGTGTCGAGCGGCGTCTCAGGAGCGGGCTTGACGACGATCGTGCACCCGGCCAGCAGCGCCGGGATGACCTTGGACAGGACCGTGAACTGGGGGACGTTCCACGGCGGGATGGCTGCCACCACTCCGATCGGCTCGTGACGCACCACGACCTCGCCGCCGAGTGCGCCGGCGCGGGTGTCCTCCCAGGGGAACTCCCGGGCGATCTTCAGGAACGCCTCGATCTGCATCCAGGGTGCCGGAGCCTGCGCCAGATTGCTGAAGGAGATCGGCGAACCCATCTCAGTGGAGATCACCGTGGCCATCTCCTCCAGGCGCGCCGCGTACAGGCCGGACAACCGTGCCACCACCTCGATCCGCTCCTGCGGGGACATCCGCGGCCACGGACCGTGGTCGAATGCCTCCCGCGCCGCGGCGACCGCGGCATCGATGTCGGCCGCGGAGCCCTCAGGTACGCGGGCCACCACCTCCTCCGAGTGTGGACTGATCACCTCGATGACGGCGTCCGTTTCGGGCGTGCGCCATTGCGTACCGATGAGCAGGGCATCGCGGTCGAGTGAGCTGGTCATGGGGTTCTCCTGCCGTCTCCGGGGTGCTCGTCGACCATGATGGACAGACGAACAGACACATGTCCAACGTAGGTTGCGGCATCCCCGGGCGGGGCACTTACGTCGATATCGACCGCAAGTTCAGCTCATCATCACGCGGACTCGACGATCGTCCCGCGAGCCAGGGTGTACGTACTGTCGGCCGGGATGCCGCGCTGGGGTTTGGCCTTTAACCCGGGGGGTGCGGGAGGGGTTCTAGATCCCAGAAACAATTCAGGCCCGGGAAACCGTGGTTTCCCGGGCCTGATTCGTAGCGGGGACAGGATTTGAACCTGCGACCTCTGGGTTATGAGCCCAGCGAGCTACCGAGCTGCTCCACCCCGCGTCGCGCGCCCGCCATCGACGGCGGGCATTCCAACGCGATCTGGTCATACCGGCTCTTCGCCACATTCCCAGCCGCTGTTGTGCTGCCCAGGCTACCAAAGCCACTAGACAACTGACCAATCGCCGGCCGACCCGGGCGCGATCGCATCCGCACGTCTCCGTGTACTCCCGCCACGACCCCGGCGGGAGCGCGAGTACATGATCAGGAGCGAATCCTCCCAGACCGAGCAGGCGCGAGCGCGGATGCCGCGCCTCGGGTCACGAGGATGCCGCGCCTCGGGTCGCGAGGATGCCCCGCTTCGGGTTGATGGCCCCGGCCCGTCGGCGAGGAAGCGGGCATCCGCGCGAAATGAGTTCAGGCCCGGCCCCATGTGAGGAACCGAGCCTGAACTCTCCAGTAGCGGGGACAGGATTTGAACCTGCGACCTCTGGGTTATGAGCCCAGCGAGCTACCGAGCTGCTCCACCCCGCGTCGATTGCGTCTACGACACTACGTGCGGCCGATCGGACAATGCAAATCGGTGAACCAGATCCTGCCGAAAGGTGACCGAACACACATCACAGAGTGGACAGTGACTGGTCACAGCCCCGATTCCCCTGATGTCGCTGCACCGTCGACGGCCCGGGCCCCAGCGCAGTACACCGTGGGCGGCCCGATACCGATATCGCACCCCCGTACAGCGCCACCCGGGCCGGTCCCCGGTGAGGGTCCGGCCCGGGCGGGCGTACGGCGCGACGGCCACGACCGTCACATGGCGGTCGATCGTCAGTTGCCGTTGCCGAGCGCCTGGTAGGCGTCGACCGCGGCCTGCAGGTCGTCCAGCGCCTGCCCCAGGTCACCCAGGTCACCGCTGCTCTGCGCCGACCTGACAGCCGCCAACGCCGAATTGAGCTCACGCACC
>CAMNYG010000238.1 GCA_946570335.1 uncultured Dietzia sp.
GCGGCCAGCGCGCGCTCGGCGGCCGCGGTGAGTTCCTGCACGACGTCGGCCACCACGTCCTCGTATCCCACCCGGAAAGGTCGTGTCCGCGGCACCGCTCCGCCCGTGTGGGAACAGACGAACCCGGCGCCCGCCTCACCAGCCGCGATGAGCACGCCGGGATCGTGGCCGGCCCAGGTGTCGTTGACGAGGTCGGCGCCGGCGCTGAGCGCGCGACGGGCGACGTCACCGCGCCACGTGTCCACCGAGATGAGCACAGCGGGATGCCGCCGGCGGACCTCCTCGACGAACGGCACCACCCGGCGGGTCTCCTCTGCCGCGTCGACCATGTCCCCCGGTCCGGCCTTGACCCCGCCGATGTCCAAGATGTCGGCACCGGCGTCGACCACCTCGTCGACTCGGCGGATCGCGGCGTTGTCGGTGAAGGTGGCGCCGCGGTCATAGAACGAGTCGGGCGTGCGGTTGACGATCGCCATCACCAACGGGCGTTCGACCGGCACCTCGCGACCGCACAGGGTCGGCAGCGGCACCCGGACGGCAGGCGTCACCGGCGGCCTCCGCAGGCGTCGAGTGCCGCGTCCAGATCGTCACGGACCACGAGGCATTCGAACGCCTCCTCGTGCACCAGTCCCTGATCCGCCAGGTTCCGCACCCAGTCCAATAGCGGCGTGTAGAAGCCGATCGGATCGTAGAGGACCACCGGCTTGTAGTGGAATCCGAGCGAGGCCGAGGTCCACATCTCGAACATCTCCTCCATGGTGCCGATCCCACCCGGCAGGGTGAGGAACGCGTCGGAGCGTTCCTCCATCTCGCGCTTGCGTTCCCGCATGGAGGTGACGACGACGAGTTCGTCGGCCGAGACGTCGGCCACCTCGCGGACCCGCAGTCCCTCGGGGATCACACCGACCGTGCGGGCTCCCCCGGAGCGGGCGGCCTCGGCCAGAGCACCCATCATCGAGACATTGCCCCCGCCGGAGACCAGCGACCAGCCGCGACGGGCGATCGCGTCACCCACGTCGGTGGCAATCTGCAGCAGCGTCGGATCGTAGGAGGACGAGGCGCAGTAGACGCAGACCCTCCGCCCCGGGACGGGTGACATCACCGTTCGACCCCCCGGTGCTCCACACCGTACAGGTCCTCACGCTGCTCGGCGCTGGTCGCGGCACGCTGGTGCGCCCGGCGGATGTGCTCGACGGTCTCGGTGACCGAGTCGGTCACCAGGAACAGATCCGTGTCCGCGGCGGAGATCATGCCCTGCTCGACCAGCGTGCCACGGATCCAGTCGGCCAGTGGCGCCCAGAAGTCCACGCCCAGCAGCACGATCGGGAAGCGGGTGATCTTGTCGGTCTGCACCAGCGTGATGGCCTCGAAGAACTCGTCGAGGGTGCCGAAACCACCCGGGGTACAGACGAACGCCTGTGTGTATTTGACGAACATCGTCTTGCGGATGAAGAAATACCGGAAGTGCAGGCCCAGGTCCACCCACCTGTTGAGGCCCTGCTCCATCGGGAGTTCGATGCCCAGGCCCACGGAACGGCCGTTGGCCTCCCAGGCGCCCTTGTTGGCGGCCTCCATCTGCCCCGGGCCGCCGCCCGTCACGACGGCGTATCCGGCGTCCGTGAGCGCCTTGCCCAGCTCGACGGCCTGCTCGTAGACCGGATCGCCCGGACGCGTGCGCGCCGAACCGAACACGCTGACCGCGTCGGCCAACTCCGCGAGCGCCCCGAAGCCGTTGACGAACTCACTCTGGATGCGCAGCACCCGCCACGGGTCGGTGTGCAGCCAGTCGGTGTCCTGGTGCTTGTCCAGCAGCCGCTGGTCGGTGGTCGTGCGCTCGACGTCCTTCTCGCGGCGGACGAGCACGGGGCCGCGCATGTGCACGGGGTCGGTAGGGGCCATGGGCCGGTTTCTCCTTGTCGAACTCGGGTCGTGGTGGGCGCGGCGGTGGCGCCGGGTCAGGCGGTCGCGGTGAGATAGGAGCGCAGCGTGACGCACACATCGGTGATCTGCCCGGCGGGACAGTGCTCGTCCCGTTTGTGGGCGAGCCCCGGGTCCCCGGGTCCGAGATTGACCGCGGGAACGCCCAGTGCGGCGAACCGGGACACGTCCGTCCACCCGTACTTGGCACGCACCCGTCCTCCCGCGGCACGCACGAGGTCCGCGGCGGCGGGGGCCGACAGTCCCGGGAGAGCTCCGGGAGACAGGTCGGTGAGCTCCCAGTACAGCCCCGGCTCGTCCGGCGGGGTCTGGCCCCCGGCCACCTGCGGCACGGCGGCGAGACCGAGTGCGTCGAGGGCGTGTGTAAGTGCGGCGCCGGAGTCCTGGTCCGGAGCGAAGCGGTGGTTCACGTCCAGCCACGCCTCGTCGGGGACGGTGTTTCCGGCTACGCCGGCCGACATGCGCACCGCCTGCAACCCTTCCCGGTACTCACAGCCGTCGATGTCGACCGACCGCGGCTCGTAACGCTGCAGCCCGGCGAACACCGGGGCCAGGCGATGCGCGGCATTATCTCCCAGCCAGCTGCGTGCGGAGTGCGCGCGCACGCCCCGGGCGTGGACGCGGATGCGCAGGGTGCCCTGGCAGCCGGCCTCGATGAGGCCGCCGGTCGGTTCACCCAGAATCGCCACGTCACCGGTCAGCCAGTCCACATGGGTGCGTTCGAGGTGGCCGAGGCCGTTGGCGGTGGCCTCGATCTCCTCGCAGTCGTACAGCACCAGGGTCAGATCGTGGGACAGCTCAGCGGCGTCGGCAAGGGCGGCGAACAGGTGCAGGAAGACCGCCGCTCCCGATTTCATGTCCACCGTGCCGCAGCCGTGCAGAACCCTGTCCGGCCCCGTTCCGGTCACCCGGCACGGCACGTTGTCCGCGATCGGGACCGTGTCGAGGTGTCCAGCCAACACCACCCGGCTCGGCAGGCCGCGGCGGGTTCGCGCCAGGACCCTGTTGCCGTCCCGGATCACCTCCGTCCGGCCTGCGGCCGGGCCGGTGAACCCGGCCACCTCGGCCAGCAGCGAGGAGTGGACGATACCGGCGATCTGCCCCTCAGCCCGGGACGGGCTGGGGATGTCGACCAGGGTGCGGGTCAGGTCGACCGGGTCGGCGTTCAGGTCGAGGGCGGCGGTCACGGACTCCACCTTAGATGCCGGTGCACCGTGCGTGCCGGGTGCGAGTACTAGCATCGAGGCATGAGTGCACAAGGAGCATCGGCCACCGGAATCGCCACCCTGACGTCCGACCACGCGGTCTTGGACGTGTGGTACCCCGAGCCCGCGCTCGGAGCCGCCTCGTCCAGCGGCCACCGCGTCCTCTCCGGCGACGAGGTGCCGGTGGAGTTGCTCCCGTTGACGGGTCCCGATGTCGATCGTGGTGTCGAACGTGTGGCGGTCCGGGTCGAGATCTCCGACCTCACCGAACCCCCGGCCGACGCGTATGACTCGTACCTGCGGCTGCACCTGATCAGTCATCGCCTGATCAAGCCGCTGTTCGCCAATATGGACGGGGTCTTCGGCACGCTCACCAACGTCGTATGGACCAACTTCGGCCCGTGCGCTGTCCCGGGGTTCGAACTCGTGCGGGCCAAGCTCCGGGCCCGGGGCCCGGTCACCGTCTACGGTGTCGACAAGTTTCCCCGGATGGTGGACTATGTCGTGCCGTCGGGCATCCGCATCGCCGACGCGGACCGTGTCCGGCTCGGGGCGCATCTGGCCGAGGGCACGACCGTCATGCACGAGGGGTTCGTCAACTTCAACGC
>CAMNYG010000239.1 GCA_946570335.1 uncultured Dietzia sp.
CTCTTCCAGGTGGTGCCCGGCTCCGGAGGGACCGTCGGTGGGGCGATCGTCGAGAACGTCGACTACCTCATGTTCACCGGCTCCACCGAGACCGGCCGCGTGCTGGGTCGGCAGTGCGGCGAGCGGCTCATCGGCTACTCCGCCGAGCTCGGCGGCAAGAACGCCATGATCGTCACCGCCGACGCGGACCTGGACGAGGTGGCCGAGGTCGCGACCCGCGCCTTCTTCTCCAACTCCGGTCAGCTGTGCATCTCCGTCGAGCGCGTCTACGTCGAGCGGTCGGTGGCCCCGCAGCTCATCGAGACGCTGACCGCGCGGGTGCAGGCCATGAGCGTCGGCCCCGGCTACGATTTCGAGGCCGAGATGGGCAGCCTCATCTCACAGGACCAGCTCGACACGGTGACCGCGCACGTCGACGATGCTGTGGCCAAGGGCGCACGGCTGCTCGCCGGTGGCCGTCCGCGCCCGGACCTGGGGCCGCTGTTCTACGAGCCGACCCTGCTCACCGACGTCCCCGACGACGCGACCTGCTACCGGGAGGAGACCTTCGGTCCGGTGGTGTCGATCTACCCGGTCGACTCGGTCGACGAGGCGATCGCCAAGGCCAACGACACCGAGTACGGGCTCAACTCCTCGGTGTTCGCCGGCTCCGACTCGGAGGGCGAGGAGATCGCGGCGCGGCTGCGGACGGGCACCGTCAACGTCGGCGAGGGCTACGTCGCCGGCTGGGGCTCGGTCGCGGGTCCGATGGGTGGCATGGGCGTCTCCGGTGTCGGACGCCGCCACGGTGACGAGGGGCTGCTCAAGTACACCGAGGCGCAGACCATCGCCACCCAGCGCGTGATGCACATGGGTGGGCCGGGCTTCGTGTCGCGGAAGCGTTGGCAGAAGATGCTGGCACCCGCCACCGACGCGATGCGGTTCCTTCCGGGGCGCTGAACCCCGAGCCGGCGGGCCCCCGCGCATTCCCCGTGCGCTGAAAAGCCGCACGTCCCCGCACACGGACATCCGGCGCACAGCCAGCCCGCGCACCCGCCTCCGGACGCGCCGACCGTCTGACTTGCGCGCCGAGAATGCGCCTTTGAACTGGGGTTACGCGCCCGAAATGCCGCAAAGGGGGCACGCAAGTCAACGGGGCAGCGTAACCGGCGACGGCCACGCTGCCCCTTCGGCTCATCCGGGCGCGCACGACGCCCACTTCACGCCCCGGCCAGCCGCGAACGACCAGCGGCACCGGGCGACGGCTCAGTCGCCGCGGCGCAGGAGGAAGAACGCGCCGCCGATCAGCACGATCGCCAGCCCTCCCACGATCCAGATCGCCGGGTTGATGCCCCCGTCGGAATCCGACTCCTCGGCGTCGGCGGCGCCGTCCTCGGGGTCGGCGGGATCCGTGGCGCCCCCGTTCGTCTGTGAGGATTCCGCGGAGCCGGCCCCGGGCTCCGAGCCCGCCACGCTGAAGACAGAGGATCCGGTCACGACGTGCCCGTCGGCCGACGTCACGCGGTATCCGATGGTGTAGCTACCGGGGTCGAGGTCCTCGACCTGCGCGGTCACGGTGTCACCGTCGACGGTGGGATCACCGGCCACCCGGTTGGTGGAATCGTCGGCCCGCCGCACCGTGACGGTGACGAAGTTCTGGTTGATCTCCTCGTTGAAGGTCAGCTCGACCTGCTCGGGGGAGTTCTCCAGCTCGCTGCCGTTCTCGGGGTCGGTCGCGATCAGCACCGAGTGGGCGGCGGCCACCGGCGCCAGCATCACGGCAGGCACACTCGCACCGCCGAGCAGGGCCGTGGCCGCGGCGACGGAGACGAGTCGACGACGCAGTCCGCTCATGCCTTGACCCCGAGACGCGCGAACACGTCCTTGTTGATCCGGTCGAGCTCGCCGGAGATCGCGGAGTGCACCTCGCGCCGCTGGGCGGTGGGAGTGGTCTCGGCGGCCTCGACGGCGGCCCGCAGATCCTTGAGGCGCGTACGGGTGGAGTCGATGAAGTCGGTGACCTCACGTTCGCCGCCCCGTGTCGCCTGGAGCTGGTCGAGGGTCTGCTCGAGTCGCACGATGCGCACTCCCAGAGCGGCGCCCGGACCGGTCGCGTTGATGCCGGCCGCCTTGAGGTCCACGGCACCGGCGGACGCCGGTGAATCCGAGGACTGTGCGCTCGAGACGACCTTGTAGATCATCGGCAGCAGGACCGGTGTGGCGATCTTGGCCAGGCCGAGCCAGCGCTGGAGGTCCTCCTTGCCGAGCTTGGTGCCGTCGAGCTTCTTGAGCTCCATCTCGGCGAGCTGGTACTCGTGTTTGCGGCCGGCGGCGTCGATCTTCGCGGCCTGCTTGCGGTCCTTGGCCAGGAGCTTGGCCTCCCGCTTGAGGGTGACGCGCTCCTGCTTGGCCAGCGCCTTCTCGGCCTTGCGGTCCCGTTTGGTGGCCTTGCCGGCCAGCTTGTCCATCTTCTTGGCGCGCCGGGCCTCGGCGACCTCACGGCGACGGTCACGCACCGCTTCCCGTCGGGCCTCGCGGTTGGCGTTGCGGCGAGCGAGCTTGGCACGTTCCTTGGCTTCCGCCAGCTCGACCCGATGGGCTTCCTTCGCCTTCTCCCGGGTCTCCTTGGCGGCGAGTTTGGCCTCGGTCATGGCGGTGGACTTCAGGGCCCGGGCATGGGCCTTGAGCTCGGCGCGCTTGTCGCGGTAGGTCGTCAGCTTGCCCATGGGCGTCGATCCTTCTCTCGTCGCGAACATCAGGTCACCAGCCTAGGCGAACCGGGCACGATGCAGGACCGGACGGTCGCCCGGGAGTCGGAGTCCGTGCGTTTCATGGGTCATGATGGTCGGTGATGGAGGACGCCGCGAACGCCACGCACCGCGCCCCCGACGCCGAGGTGGTGGGTCCGGCGTCGAGGGCCCGGTGTCTGCACCGGGTGGCCAGGGAGCGTGATGCCGGCCCGGGGTGGTGGCGGTGGGCCCCGTTGGACGAGGGCGTGCGTCTGCGCGCGATGGCGGCCGCGGATCGCCGAGCGGGCGTGCGGGAGCGCGCGTTGCGCGGGGCGGGTCCGGACACCCGGGTGGTGGACGTGGTGGGGGACCAGTGGACGGATCTGCCGGGGGATGTGCCTGACGACGACGACATCGCCACCACCCTGCTCGCGCTCTCCGATGGCGTGACGCTGGTGTGGGGTGCCGCCCTGCCTGCTGACGAGTCCACCGGCCGGGAGGGGATGCGTTGCACGCTCGCCGCGGTACCCGGCGGGGGGTACGCCCCCGCTCTCGTGGTCAATCACAAGGTGGTCGACCCGAGGCGGGGTGGGAGTTCGTCGAAGGCGCTGGTGACCCGGCTTCTGGACTGGGACCCGGCCCCGGACCCGACGCTGCGGGTGCG
Source organism: uncultured Dietzia sp. (assembly GCA_946570335.1). GTDB lineage: Bacteria > Actinomycetota > Actinomycetes > Mycobacteriales > Mycobacteriaceae > Dietzia. Next base: position 3,373 of record CAMNYG010000239.1, read on the forward strand.
CCGCCACCCGGGTGACCTGGATCGGCTGGTCCACGCGTGGCGGCTGCTGGAGGCCATCGGCCATGTGGCACCGGAGCCGGTGGGGGCGGTGCTCGGGCTGGGGTCGTCGCGTGCGGTGGTGCATGATCTGGCCCCGGTTCTGGAGGCTGCTGACGCCGCCCACGCCACTCGGCTGGCGGTGGTCCGGGGTGAGGTGGAGACGTCCCCGAGCCGGATCGGCGAATGCCGCACCTGCCCCTGGTGGGAGGGCTGGGAGGGCCGCGACGGCCCCGTGACGGGCTGCCGGGATCGGCTGATCCTGGCGGATGACGTGAGCCTCGTCGTCGGCGGCGGACAGGTAGGCCCCCCCCGCGCTGCGGGGATCCGCACCGTCGGC
>CAMNYG010000240.1 GCA_946570335.1 uncultured Dietzia sp.
CGGAGCAGGAGAAGAAGGCGGCCGCCAAGGCGGAGGCCAAGGCCGATCGTGATTCCGGCGCCCCGGCTCCCGCGACGGTGCAGAAGCGGGCCGAGCCCGCAGCGGCCGCCAAGGCCGGCACGGCACCATACGTGACCCCGCTGGTGCGCAAGCTAGCGCAGGAGCACGGCGTGGACCTGGACGCGGTCGAGGGCACCGGTATCGGTGGTCGCATCCGTAAGCAGGACGTTCTCGCCGCTGCGAAGGGCGGAACCGCCGAGAGCGCACAGGAGGCTCCCGCCAAGGCCGCGGCCCCCACAGGTGGCCCGTCCACTGCAGGTGTCCGCCCGGAGCTCGCAGAGCTGCGCGGCACCACCAAGAAGGCCAACCGGATCCGCAAGGTCACCGCTCGGCTCACGCGCGAGTCGCTGCAGTCGAGCGCCCAGCTGACGCAGGTCTTCGAGGTCGACATGACGCGCGTGGCGCAGCTGCGTGCCGAGGTCAAGGAGCAGTTCGCCGACAAGCACGGCGTCAAGCTCACCTACCTGCCGTTCTACGCCAAGGCCGTGGTCGAGGCTCTGGTCTCGCACCCGAACGTCAACGCGTCCTACGACGAGGACGCCAACGAGATCACCTATCACGAGGCGGTGAACCTCGGAATCGCCGTGGACACCGAGGCGGGGCTGCTCTCGCCGGTCATCAAGAACGCCCAGGGCATGGACATCCCGGCACTGTCCAAGGCGATCATCGACCTCGCGGAGCGCGCACGGGCCTCCAAGCTCACCCCGGACGATCTCTCGGGCGGCACGTTCACCATCACCAACATCGGCAGCGAGGGCGCTCTGTTCGACACCCCGATCCTGGTCCCGCCGCAGGCTGCGATGCTGGGCACCGGCGCGATCGTGCGGCGCCCGGTGGTGGATGCGGATGACGACGGCGAGTCGATCGCCATCCGGTCGATGGGCTACATCCCGCTGACCTACGATCATCGCCTGGTCGACGGTGCTGACGCCGGCCGCTTCCTCACGACGGTCAAGGACCGTCTCGAGAAGGCCGAGTTCGAGGGCGACCTCGGGCTGTAGGCACAGGCCGTAGGCAACGGGCGTCCTCCCTCCGGGAGGGCGCCCGTCGTCGACTCCGACGTGGCCGGCGTGGCTACGACAGGCACCTTTCACCATGGGTGGCGACAGGGGCATTCGGCGCCGGGCACTTCTTCCCGTCCGGGCGGACGCCTACTCTGGAGGGCATGTCCTTCAACGGTCAAACCCTCCGCCGAGATCCGACCCCTCCGGAAATCCGCAGACTCGGCACCGTCGAGTACTCACCCACCTGGGATCTGCAGCGCTCGCTCGCCGAGGAGCGCGCCGACGGAATGCGCGGCGACACGATCCTGCTGTTGGAGCATCCGGAGACCTACACGGCCGGTAAGCGCACCGAGCCCGCGGACCGGCCGATGGACGGCACCCCGGTCGTCGACGTGGACCGCGGGGGCCGAATCACGTGGCACGGCCCGGGTCAGTTGGTGGGATACCCGATCGTCGCGCTCTCCGACCCCATCGATGTGGTGGAGTACGTCCGCCGGGTCGAGCAGGCACTCATCACCACCTGCACGCGTCTGGGGGTCGAGGTCGGCCGCGTCGAGGGTCGCTCGGGAGTGTGGTGCGCCGCGTCCGACGGTCGCCCGGAGCGCAAGATCGCGGCCATCGGGATCCGTGTGCAGCGCGGGGTGACCATGCACGGTTTCGCTCTCAACTGCGACTGCGACCTCGGCGCGTTCTCCCGGATCGTCCCCTGCGGCATCGAGGACGCGGGTGTCACGTCGCTGACCGAGGAGCTCGGTCGTACGGTCACCGTCCCAGATGTGCTGGAGCAGGCCACCACCGACTTGGTGGAGGCTCTGGACGGCCGACTGCCCGTCGTGTGATTCGCGCGTAGGGTGGCTGGCGTGACTGTGACTCCCGAGGGCCGCAAGCTTCTGCGAATCGAGGCCCGTAACGCCGAGACCCCGATCGAACGCAAGCCGTCCTGGATCCGTACCCGGGCCACCATGGGTCCGGAATACAAAGAGCTCAAGGGCCTGGTCCGTACCGGCGGCCTGCACACGGTGTGCGAGGAGGCGGGCTGTCCCAACATCTACGAGTGTTGGGAGGACCGGGAGGCCACGTTCCTCATCGGCGGTGAGCAGTGCACGCGCCGCTGTGACTTCTGCCAGATCGACACGGGCAAGCCCAGTGCACTGGATCGCGACGAGCCGCGCCGCGTGGCCGAGTCCGTCCGCGAGATGGGCCTGCGCTACTCCACCATCACGGGCGTCGCCCGAGATGATCTGGAAGACGGCGGTGCGTGGCTGTACGCGGAGACCGTCCGCAAGATCCACGAGTTCAACCCCAACACCGGTGTGGAGAATCTCATCCCGGATTTCAACGGCAATCCGGATCAGCTGGCCGAGGTCTTCGAGTCACGCCCCGAGGTGCTGGCACACAACCTGGAGACCGTCCCCCGGATCTTCAAGCGCATCCGGCCCGCGTTCCGGTTCGACCGGTCCCTCGATGTCATCCGCGCCGCGCGCGACTTCGGACTGGTCACCAAGTCCAACCTCATCCTGGGGATGGGCGAGACCTCCGAGGAGATCGTGGACGCCATGCGGGATCTGCACTCGGCCGGGTGCGACATCCTGACGATCACGCAGTACCTTCGCCCCAGCCCGCTGCATCATCCGATCGACCGCTGGGTCAAGCCGCAAGAGTTCGTCGAGCTGTCCGAGCAGGCCCGCGAGATGGGCTTCGCCGGTGTGATGGCCGGGCCGCTGGTCCGTTCCTCCTACCGGGCCGGTCGTCTCTACGTCCAGGCACTGGCGCACCGTGGCCAGGAGGTCCCGGAGCACCTGAAGCACCTGACCACCGGCGGTGCCGCGTCGCAGGAGGCCTCGAGCGTTCTGGAGCGTGAACGGGCCCGCGCCTGACCACGCTCTCCCCCGGACTCCCCTGTGGCGTTCACCGCGGTTCTCGAACCGTGGTGAACGCCACGTATCCTGGTGGGTATGGCGAAGAGCGAGCTCAGCAAGGCGGAGAAGAAGGAGGCCCGGGCTGCTCGTCGGCAGGCGGGCAAGGAACAGCGCGGCCAGATGTGGGAAGCGCTGAAGATCCAGTCCAAGCAGGACAAGCTCCTGTGGCCGCTGATGATCGGCGCGGTGGTTGTGGCCGCCGTGGTGTTCTTCCTACTCGGAAAGATCTGGGGCGGCCAGTGGTGGATGCTGCCGCTGGGAGTCCTCGTCGGCGTGATGGCTGCCATGATGATCTTCTCCCGCCGTATCCAGAACACTGTGTACGGCAAGGCCGAGGGCCAGCCGGGGGCGGCCGCGTGGGCACTCGACCAGCTCCGTTCGGGCTGGCGCGTCAACCAGGCGGTGGCGGCCACCACCAACTTCGACGCCGTCCACCGGGTCGTCGGCCGCTGCGGCATCGTGCTGGTCGGTGAGGGCCAGCCCCACCGCCTCAAGCCGCTCATGCTGCAGGAGAAGAAGAAGGTCGCCCGTGTCGTGGGCGACACCCCGATCTACGAGTTGATCGTGGGCGACGAGGAGGGCACCACCCCCGAGCAGGTCCCGCTGCGGAAGCTCAACCGGCGGCTCTCCCGGTACCCGCTGAACATCAGCCGGCAGAAGGTCGACGCCTTGGACACCCGGCTCCGCGCCCTGAGCACCAAGACCAGTGTGCAGAACCAGATGCCCAAGGGCCC
>CAMNYG010000241.1 GCA_946570335.1 uncultured Dietzia sp.
CGACAGCCGTAGCGGGGCCGCCGGCGGTGAGGGGCATGAGTGCGACGAGAGCCGGGGCGGCGAGCCCGGCGGCTCGCTGAACACGGCCCCGACGAGTACTGGACACGAACGCTGAGTCTACGTCCAGGGGTGGCACGCGCCGGCGCGGACCCGCCAGCGGGGGCTGCTCCGCGCCCCGCACCCCATTGCCCGGCCCTCGCACCCCGGGACAGGGCACAGGAATGGCGACGGGGCCGCCCTCCACGTGGAGGAGCGGCCCCGCTGGAAGCAGTGCGGCCTGAGCGTGTGACCCGGGATCGAGGCTCAGCGCACGCTTCTCGTCAGCGTGCGAAGAGAAGCGCGCGCTTGACCTCCTGGATCGCCTGCGTCACCTGGATGCCACGGGGGCAGGCGTCGGTGCAGTTGAAGGTGGTGCGGCAGCGCCACACGCCCTCGGCGTCGTTGAGGATCTCCAGACGCTCGGCGGCGCCCTCGTCACGGGAATCGAAGATGAACCGGTGCGCGTTGACGATGGCCGCCGGCCCGAAGTACGAGCCGTCCGCCCAGAACACGGGGCAGGAGGTCGTGCAGCAGGCACAGAGGATGCACTTGGTGGTGTCGTCGAAGCGTGCACGGTCGGTCTGCGACTGGATGCGCTCGGCGGTCGGCTGGTTGCCGGACGTGATGAGGTACGGCATGACGTCGCGGTACGACTTGAAGAACGGCTCCATGTCGACGTACAGGTCCTTCTCCACCGGGAGCCCGCGGATCGGGGCGACCGTGATGGTGATGGACTTGCCGTCCTTGGGGAGCATGTCCTTCATGAGGACCTTGCAGGCGAGGCGGTTCACGCCGTTGACCTGCATGGCATCCGAACCGCAGATGCCGTGCGCGCAGGACCGGCGGAACGCCAGCGAGCCGTCGATGTAGTTCTTGACGTACATCAGCAGGTTGAGCAGGCGGTCCGACGGCAGCGCCGGGACCTCGTACTCCTTCCAACCGGCCGAGTCCGGATCCTCCGGGTTGAACCGGGCGATCTTCAGGGTGACCATCGTGGAGCCGGGCGGCACCGGGCGGCCGCTCGTGCCGTCGGTGGCTCTGGTGGTGTCGACTGCGGAACTCATCAGTACTTACGCTCCATCGGCTCGTAGCGGGTCTGCACAACCGGCTTCCAATCCAGCCGGATGTCGGAGAGCAGGTCGAGACCGTCCTCCTTGAATGCCATCGTGTGCTTCATGTACTCGGCGTCGTCGCGGTCCGGGTAGTCCTCACGGGAGTGGCCGCCGCGCGACTCCTTCCGGTTGAGGGCGCAGGTGACCGTGACCTCCGCCAGCTCCAGCAGGAAGCCGAGCTCGACGGCCTCCAGGAGCTCGGTGTTGAAGCGCTTGCCCTTGTCCGAGACGGTGACCTCAGCGTAGCGCTTCTTCAGTTCGCGAAGCTCCGCGCGAGCCTCGGTCAGCGACTGCTCGGTGCGGAACACCGATGCCTTGTCGTCCATCATGGCCTGCATCTCGCTGCGGATGTCGGCGGCGTTGTCGGTGCCGTGCGGGGCGAGCATGCGCTCCATCCACTCGCGGACCATCGACTCCGGCTCCTCGGGCAGCTCCACGAAATCGTGGTTCGCGGCGTACTCGGCGGCGGCGATGCCGGCGCGACGGCCGAACACGTTGATGTCGAGCAGCGAGTTGGTGCCCAGGCGGTTGGAGCCGTGGACGGACACGCAGGCGCACTCGCCGGCGGCGTAGAGGCCGGGCACCACGTCCTCGTTGTTGCGCAGCACCTCGCCCTTGACGTTGGTCGGGATGCCGCCCATGACGTAGTGGCACGTCGGGAACACCGGCACGAGTTCGGTGACCGGGTCGACGCCCAGGTAGGTGCGGGAGAACTCGGTGATGTCGGGGAGCTTCTCCTCGAGCACGTCCTCGCCGAGGTGGGTCACGTCGATGTAGACGTAGTCCTTGTCCGGTCCGGCGCCGCGGCCCTCGCGGACCTCGAGAACCATCGAGCGGGCGACGATGTCACGCGGCGCGAGGTCCTTGATCGTGGGGGCGTAGCGCTCCATGAAACGCTCTCCGTCGGCGTTGCGCAGGATGCCGCCCTCACCACGGACGGCCTCGGAGATGAGGATGCCCAGGCCGGCCAGGCCCGTCGGGTGGAACTGGTGGAACTCCATGTCCTCCAGCGGCAGGCCCTTGCGGAAGACCACGGCCATGCCGTCACCGGTGAGGGTGTGGGCGTTGGAGGTGGTCTTGTACATGCGGCCCGAACCGCCGGTGGCGAACACGGTGGCCTTGGAGTGGAAGACGTGCAGGTCACCGGAGGCCAGCTCGTAGGCGACACAGCCGGTGGCCACGGGCCCCTCGGGGGTTTCGGTGAGGCAGAGGTCGAGCACGTAGAACTCGTTGAAGAACTCCACGTTGTGCTTGACGCAGTTCTGGTACAGCGTCTGCAGGATCATGTGCCCCGTGCGGTCGGCGGCGTAGCAGGCGCGACGCACGGGCGCCTTGCCGTGGTCACGCGTGTGGCCGCCGAAACGACGCTGGTCGATCTTGCCCTCGGGCGTCCGGTTGAACGGCAGGCCCATGTTCTCCAGGTCGATGACGGCGGTGATGGCCTCCTTGGCCATGATCTCCGCGGCGTCCTGGTCGACGAGGTAGTCGCCGCCCTTGACCGTGTCGAACGTGTGCCACTCCCAGTTGTCCTCCTCGACGTTCGCGAGAGCGGCGCACATGCCGCCCTGGGCGGCGCCGGTGTGGGAGCGGGTGGGGTAGAGCTTGGTGAGGACCGCGGTGCGGGCGCGCGGACCCGCCTCGATGGCGGCGCGCATCCCGGCGCCGCCGGCGCCGACGATGACGACGTCGTACTGGTGCTGGTGGACCTGACGATCGGTCATGGGTTTCTCAGTGCTCGCTTTCGAAGGAATGAAGTCCGCGGACGAATGCAGCCGGCGATCAGATGTCGTAGGCGAGTCCGAAGATGGCGTAGGTGCCCAGGGCGAGGACCAGGACGGTCGCCGCGATGAGGATCGCGTTGAGCCAGAACCGGGTGGAGTCCTTGCGCGAGTAGTCCGCGATCACGGTGCGGACACCGTTCGCACCGTGCAGCTGGGCCAGCCAGAGCATGAGGATGTCCCACGTCGCCCAGAACGGGCTCTGCCAGCGGTCGGCGACGTAGGCCCAGTCGATGCGGTGGACACCGTCGTCGACCATCAGGCCCACCATGAGGTGGCCGATCGTGAGGAAGACCAGGGCCACGCCCGAGTACCGCATGAAGATCCACGCGGTGCGCTCGAAGTTGCCGCGCGACCGCAGTCGGGGCGAGCGGGGCTGCGCCAGCGAGGCGGGCCGGTCGTAGGAGGTCTGGAGAACAGGTGCGTCTGCCATGATTATCGTTCTCCTTAGAGGTGCTCGAAGAGGAGGAAGAGGAGGCGGGCGGTCGCGGCGGCGAACACCACGACCCAGATCGCCAGGACGGCCCAGAGCATCTGGCGCTGGTACTTGGGGCCCTTGGACCAGAAGTCCACGGCCACGATCCGCAGACCGTTGAGGGCGTGGAACAGCACCAGTGCCACGAGGCCGATCTCCATCAGACCGACGATCGGGGACTTGTACGTGTCGATGACCGCGTTGTAGGTATCCGGGCTGACCGTGACCAGGGCGGTGTCGAGCACGTGCACAAAGAGGAAGAAGAAGATCGCGACGCCGGAGATGCGGTGCGCGACCCACGACCACA
>CAMNYG010000242.1 GCA_946570335.1 uncultured Dietzia sp.
GTGGAGCTGCCGGGAATTGAACCCGGGTCCTCCGCAGCTTCGGCAGGGCTTCTCCGTGCGCAGTCCGCGATGGCCTCTACTCGGATCTCACCCTCATGCGGACGTGTTGGTGATGACGATCCCAGTCACTGTGTGATGTCCCGACCCACCCCGTGACCGGGTGAGCCGGTGATCCCTCTAGATGATGCCGGTGACCGGGGCGAGGGCGACCCCGGGCCGACAGACTACGGGCTCGCTATCAGGCAGCGAGGGCGTAGTCGCGCTGATTGGAATCGGCGCGTAATTGGTTGCCACGACGCTTACGGTGGTCTCTGGCCTGCACCGGCACGCTTCCCCTGCGTCAACTCACGTAGTCGAAACCACATCAGCCCCGTCAGGGTCCGCCGACTCTCGCCAGCGGACCTTTGACCATACCCCGCAATCCGGGCCACGTCCAGAGTGATGTCAATCTCAAGGGATCAGGCACGTGCGAGGAGCACGATCGCCACGGCGGCGAGCGCCAGTCCGACCATCTGGACCGGCCGGAGCCGCTCTCCCCCATGGGTGACCGCCAGGGCCACGGTGAACGCGGGATACAGCGCGGCGATCACGCTGACGAGCGAGAGCATTCCGGATTGGGCCGCGAAGTAGAACGCCCCGTTGGCCACCGCGTCGAACAGTGCGATCACCGATCCCACGGCGATGAGCCGACGAGAGAAGCGGAAGGACTCCCCGACCGCGAGCGCTGCGGTGATCAGTATGGTCGTCGCCCCGACACGTGAGGCGACAACCGGCCACAGTCCCTGACCGGCCGGCACCCGGGCGAGAAGCACGAAGAACGCGGCGAAGGCCAGCCCGGACACGATCGAGAGGATCAGCAACTGCCGGGTGAGCCGGCCGTGTTGAACGGACGAGCCGGGCTCCCCCTCCATGGACGCCAGCACCGTGGCCACCAGCGCGACGGCCATACCGACCACCGCCTCGGTCCCCGGCCGCTCCCCTGCCGCGAGGCCGAACGCCAGCGGCCCCGCCGCGGCGAGAACCGCCGTGATCGGAGAGATCACACTCATCGGCCCGCGCGAGAGCGCGACGTAGAAAGTCCAGACCGCGACCCCCGAAGCCACTCCCGAGGCCAGGCCCCAGGCGAGCCCGACAACGCCAGGGGAACCGCCGGCGATCACCGCGGCGAGAGCGACGAGCCCGATCGACACCGGGTAAGAGATGCTGACGACCCTGAGTGCGCGGGCCCGCCTGGAGGCCACGCCCCCGAGGTAATCACTGACGCCGTACGCCACCGCTGACGTCGAGGCCAGCGCGACCGGCATCATCCCCGCATGCCCTTGATCTTCCTGCCCAACTCACGGACCGCCTCCCTCTCGGCGGTCCGGCGGGCGAGATCCTGGCGCTTGTCGTGCGCCTGCTTACCGCGGGCAACGGCCAACTCGACCTTCACCCGGCCGTTGACGAAATAAAGCGACAGCGGCACCAGGGTCGCGTTACCGTCGCGGACCTTACCCACCAGGGAGTCGATCTGGCGGCGGTGCAGGAGGAGCTTGCGGGCCCGCTTGGGCGCGTGGTTGGTCCAGCTGCCGTGTGAATACTCGGGGATGTGCAGCCCGCGCAGCCACACCTCGCCGTCGTCCACCGTCGCGAAGGCGTCGACGAGCGACGCCTTTCCCTCGCGCATGCTCTTGATCTCGGTCCCCACCAGGGCGATACCGGCCTCGTAGGTGTCGAGGATCTGATATTCGTGCCGAGCCTTGCGGTTGCTCGCCACGACACTGCCGTCGGAGCCGAGGGTCGACGCACCCTTTTTCTTCTTGTTCTTCTTGGCCACGCCGGTTCACCTCCCTTTTTCCGCGCTCGAGCAGACCCCACAGTGTAGATGAACGGCGGCTCCGAGCAGAAGCTGGCCGTTGGCTGTCGGGGTCAGTGACGTACCGAGACCCGCAGCGTCACCCAGGCGGTCACCGCGGAGACCACCGCTCCGGCCACCACCAACACCGGCCCCATCAGCAGGATGTCCGACGTGGTGATGCGCTCGATCAGATTGGCCCGGTAGGCCTCGGCCAGCACCTTGTCGAGGAACACGGTCTTGGCGCCCAGCAGACCACCGATGGCGAGCAGCGAACCCACCAGGGAGGCGACGACGGCCTCGAGCACGAACGGCAGCTCCGTGTAGAGACGACTCGCGCCGACCAGACGCATGATGCCGACCGCCGTGCGACGTGTGAACGCCGCGATCTGGGTCATGTTGGCGATGAGGAGGACTGTGGCGATCAACTGGACCACGGCGATGGTGAACGCCGCGTTCCGGATCCCGTCGAGAATCGAGAACACCCGACCGACCAGCTCGCCCTGCGACTGTACGACCTCGATCCCCCCGATCTCGGCCAGGCTCGCGGAGACGTCCTCGGCGCGCGTGGGATCGGAGAGCGTGAGGGTGAACCGCGAACCGAGCGCATCCGGGGAGGTGGATTCCACCAGCACCGGATCGGTGGACGAGAACAGGTCGACGAACTCGGCGTACGTCTCCTCAGGGTTCTTGTACTCCACCGAGTCGACACCCTCTGTCGCCTCGATCTGAGAACGTATCGTCGCGCAGTCCGCGGTGCAGTCCGGGTCCTGCACGGAGATCGACCGGTCCACGTAGACGCGGAACTCGTTGAGATAGTCGTACTTCGCCTGACTCGCCGAGGCGGTCATCACCACCAGCACGCCGGCACCGAGCATCCCCAGCGCCACGGCTGTGGTGATGATCATGGCCAGTGTCATGGACAAGTTCCGCCGCAGCCCCTGGGCGACCTCGGAGGCGATGAATCTCAGGGCCGTCATCGATCCACCCCGTAGGTTCCGCGGGCGTCGTCGCGCACGACCTCGCCATCCACCAGCTCGACGACCCGTCGTCGCGAGCGGTCCACGATGTGTCGGTCGTGGGTGGCCATCAGCACCGTGGTCCCCGTCCTGTTGATCCTGTCGAGCAGGAGCATGATGTCCTCACTGGTCTCCGGGTCGAGGTTCCCGGTCGGCTCGTCCGCCAGCAGGAGCTTGGGCCGGTTGACGAACGCGCGCGCGATCGCCACGCGCTGCTGCTCACCGCCGGACAGCTCGTTGGGACGCCTGCCCGACTTGCCTCCGAGCCCCACCATGTCGAGGGTCTCCGGCACGACTTTGTCGATGGTCTTGCGGGACTTTCCGATGACCTGGAGCGCGAACGCCACATTCTCGGCGACGGTCTTACTCTGCAGCAGCCGGAAGTCCTGGAACACGACGCCCAGGGAGCGGCGCAACGTCGGCACCTGTCCCGCCTTCATCCGGACCAGATCATGGCCGGCCACGACGAGCGAGCCCGAATCCGGTCGGTCCTCGCGCAGCAGCAACCGCAGGAACGTGGATTTTCCGGAGCCGGACGCGCCGATGAGGAACGCGAACTCGCCCTTGGAGATATCCACGCTCACATCAGACAGAGCCGGACGCGCCGCGGACGCGTACGACTTGGTCACATGAGATGCACTGATCACATGGGCAGCCTAGCGCCCCATCCGTCACATGCCATCCCCGAATCGCGAGCCCCTCCCGCCGCCCACGACACCGCGATGACGACGACGAGCCCGTCACACCGGGATCACCGCTGGTCGTCGGCGGCTACTGCGTGGGCACCTGCGTCTGCGCCGGCTGCTGAGGTGCCTGTGGCTGCTGTCCCTGAGGGGCCTGCTGAGTCTGCTGC
>CAMNYG010000243.1 GCA_946570335.1 uncultured Dietzia sp.
GACCAGGGACGTGGCGGTGGCGGGCGTCGCCGCTCCACGCGCGCTGCGGGCTGAGCCGAACGGCGGCCTGTCAGGCGAAGATGGTGATGGACTGCCGGCTGATCCCGACCAGCTCACCGTCCGGGCGCCACAGCATGGCGTGGGTGTGGGCGTAGCCGTCGCGGGCCGAGTCGGTGGTGGCCTCGTAGGCGAAGATCGCGTCGGCCGGCGTGGTCTCAGGGCCGATCTCGGCGATCAGTTCGAGGGTCCACGTCAGGCTGCTGCCGGGCGCGAACTCGTCGAGCATCTGCAGCGGCGCCGGCGGCCAGGCGTCGGCGAGCAGCACCAGGTGCTCCTCCTCGAACCCCTCCGGGGCCTCACGCAGGGAGGTCCACCCGGACAACCCGTGGCTCTCGGCTCCGCTGTACGGCAGCTCGCCGCCGACCTGGCGCAGCTCCAAGAACCGGTAGAACTCGGGCGTCAGCTTCTCCAGGTAGGGGAACGGCCCGATGGTGGTGGGGTCGGGCAGCGCCGGGGCCGGGTGCGTCGGCGTGACCGCCAGCGTCGACTCGCGGTGCTTGCCGAACGCGGCCAGCGCGGTGGCCACCACCTCGCCCGACTGTCGTAGCGTGGCCTGACTCTGGGTGACGTTGGAGCCGACGCGCAGGATCTCGGCCTCGATCTCGACCGGGCCCGGGGTGGCCGGCCCGACGAACGAGACGGTGACGGACCGCAGCGGCGGCAGGACGGCCGGCTTGCCCGTGGTGGCCGACAGCTCGGCGGTGCGGCCCTTCATGGCCGCCACCAGCAGCGCTCCGGTGAGTCCACCGAAGATGGCCCTGCCCTGGGTCCAGCCCAGCTCGACGTCAACCGTTCCGCCCCGACCGGCGGCCTCCAACATGCTCGTCAGCGACATGTCGACCAGTCTGCCAGTGCCGTCTCAGTGTCGCGTCCGCGCACGGCGCTTTCGCAGCCCCGCGAGCGCGGTGGCCAGCCCCGGCATGGGTGGGCCGTACTCGAACATCTTCTCGCTCCGGGTCTCCGGGGCGTCGTCGGAGGTGCGGCGCAGGTACTTGTCCGGCAGTGACAGCCTCGCGATGGTCCGCCACGACTGCAGGTACTGCTTCCACAGGGGTCCGGAGACGTAGGGGAGGTCGTAGCGCTCGCACACCTCGCGCACCTTGAGCGAGATCTCCGCGTACCGGTTGGACGGCAGGTCGGGGAACATGTGGTGCTCGATCTGGAACGACAGGTTCCCCGACAGCAGGTTCATGATCGGACCGCCGTCGAGATTGGCGCTGCCGAGCATCTGCCGCAGGTACCACTCCGCCTGCGTCTCGGTCGCTACATCTGTCATGGTGAACTTCTCGGCGCCGTCCGGGAAGTGCCCGCAGAAGATCACCGCGTTGGTCCAGACGTTGCGGATGAGGTTGGCGGCGAGCGTCGCCGTGAGCGCCTGCCGGCCGCCCGGGCCGGCGAGCACCGGGAACAGGATGTAGTCCTTGAGGATCTGCTGCCCCGCCTTGTAGACGAACCGACGGGCGCGCATCCGGTCCTGCAGCGGCGCCTTGGAGCCCGGCAGCGCGTCACCGAGTTCGACGGCCTGCAGCCCGATCCCCCACTCGAAACCCACCATCAGAAAGGCGTTGAACAGCACGTTCGCCGAATATCTCGGCCGCCACGGCACGTCACGGGTGACGCGCAGGACGCCGAACCCCACGTCGTCGTCCATCCCGACGATGTTGGTGAACTTGTGGTGCAGGTGGTTGTGGGTGTGTTTCCAGTCCGCCGAGCTGCCGACCAGGTCCCACTCCCAGGTGGTCGAGTGGATCTCCGGATCGTTCATCCAGTCCCACTGGCCGTGCATGACGTTGTGGCCCAGTTCCATGTTCTCGAGGATCTTGGCCACCCCCAGCACCCCGGCGCCGATCGCCCAGACGGTGCGGTTGCGGGCCCCGAAGTACAGCAGCGCGCGCGAGCCGATCTCCAGTCCGCGCTGCAGGCGGATGATGCTGTGGATGTACTTGTAGTCACGCGCACCGCGCGAGGCCAGGACCTCGTCGCGGATCGCGTCGAGTTCCCGTCCCAGCTCTTCGACCTGCTCGGCGGTGAGGTGGGCGTATTCACCTACATCGGAGATCGCCATGACACGACCCTATGCGTCCCGGCGACGCGCGGCCACAGCTAGAGGCCCCGGATGCCGACAGAGGTGACCACACTCACTCGAATCGCCCGGCCCCGGTCACTTCCAGGCGCCCCGCAGGACCTCCAGCGACGTGTGGACACGCTCGCGGGAGGAACCGACGGGCGCCACCATGAGCTCGTCGGCACCGGCCCGGTGGGCGAATTCGGTGAGATAGTCGCGCACCGCGGGGCCGTCGCCGCACGCGGTGTAGGTGATCATGTGCAGGATCTGCCGGCCGCCGGCCGACTCCATGATCATGTCCAGCTCCTCGTCGGAGAAGTCGCGCCCACGTCCGGCCATGAGCTTGACCCGCTGGCGGCGGTACCAGTGCAGCTCCCGCTCGGCCCGCGCGGCGTCGTCGTCGGCGACGACGTTCACCGCGGCGATCATGTACGGCTCGTCCAACTGCTCGCTGGGCTGGAAGCGCTCGCGGTAGACGGCGGAGGCCTGTTCCAGCGCGTCGGGCGCGAAGTGGGATGCGAACGCGTACGGCAGTCCGTAGGCGGCGGCGAGCTGGGCACCGAACAGCGAGGAGCCCAGGATGTAGAGAGGCACCTTGGTCCCGCGGCCGGGCACCGCGACGATCCCCTTGGTCCGCGCCATGTCGGAGGGCGAGTCGCCGAGGAACGCCTGTAGCTCGCGCACGTCATCGGGGAAGTTCTCGGCCGCCCGCGGCTCGCGGCGCAGCGCACGGAGGGTCTGTGGGTCGGTGCCGGGCGCGCGTCCCAGGCCCAGGTCGATGCGGCCGGGGTGGAGCTCGGCGAGGGTGCCGAACTGTTCGGCGATCACGATCGGCGAGTGGTTGGGCAGCATCACGCCACCGGAGCCGAGTCGGATGCTCGTGGTCTGCGAGGCGATGTGCGCCATGAGCACCGCCGGCGCGGACGAGGCGATGGACGGCATGTTGTGGTGCTCGGAGTACCAGACCCGCTCGTACCCCAGCTCCTCCGACTTCTGCGCCAGCGCCACCGAGTCCTGCAGCCCCTCCCCGACGGTCTGCCCGGGGCGGACGGTCGCGAAGTCGATGACGGACAGGGGCAGGGCGCGGAAATCAGAGGCTGGCATACCCCGTGCAACCCGCCCCACCGGCCCGCTATTCCTGTCGCGGCCCGCTGCGACGCGGCACACTTGGGGCATGTCCGCCACGCCCGAGACCACCTCTCCCGCCGACCCGTCCGCGACCGTCGCCCGTCTGGTGTCATTGCTGCGCGAGTCGAGTCCACTCGTGCACTGCCTGACGAACTCGGTGGTGCGCGAGGTGACCGCCGATGTGCTGCTGGCGGCGGGTGCCGCGCCGGCGATGGTGGACCATCCGGCCGAGGCCGGTGACTTCGCGGCGGTCGCGTCGGGGGTGCTGATCAACGTGGGCAATCCGACGTCCGAGCAGATCGAGGGTATGCAGGTGGCCATCGTCTCGGCGCGTGAACACGGCACCCCGTGGGTGCTGGACCCGGTCGCGGTGGGTGGCCTGAAGCTGCGCACGGAGCTGGCCACGGCGTGGCTGGGCCACGGACCTGCGGCGGTCCGGGCCAACGCCT
>CAMNYG010000244.1 GCA_946570335.1 uncultured Dietzia sp.
GTACCGGCCGCTCCGCCCGCGGCAGCATCGGCCGCCTCGCCCGCGTCTGCCACGACCGCGGGCCGGGTCGAGCTACGCAACTGCCCGTTCCTCGACCTCGTCGACCAGCAGGACGGCGCGGTCTGCGCGATCCACGCCGGGATGCTCGACGGCCTGGTCGAGGGCCGACGGACCGGAGTTGAACTCCTCCCCTTCACCTCGCCGCGGGCGTGCACCGTCCGGATCGCACCATCGACCGCGGAATCCCCGAGCCGGTCGGCCTAACGGAACTCCATCGAGACCGAGCCCAGGCCGGCGAAGTCGGCGCGAAAGCTGTCGCCCGGGGCCGCATCCATGGCCCGGATCGCGGTACCCGGCAGGATCACGTCGCCCTTGCGCAGGCGCACACCGAACTTGGCGACGGTCGAGGCCAGCCAGCCGACGGAGTTGAGCGGGTTGCCCAGCACGGCGTCCGAGCGGCCGGACGCCAGGAACTCGCCGTTCTTGTAGAGGGTGGCCTCGATGGCGGCCACGTCGATGTCCGCCAGACGCACGCGGCCGGAGCCCACCACGTAGCCGCACGAGGAGGCGTTGTCGGCGATCGTGTCACCGAGCGTGATCTTCCAGTCCTTGATCCGCGAGTCGATCAACTCGATGGACGGCACGACCCACTCGATCGCGGCAGCGGCCTCCTCCTGGGAGCAACCCTCCGGCGGGATGTCGGCGCCGAGGATGAAGCCCACCTCGACCTCGACGCGCGGGAAGCAGAACTTCGCAGCCTCGACCGGGGTGCCCTCGGGGTACTCCATGGTGTCCAGCAGGTGGCCGTAGTCGGGCTCGTCGACGCCCATCATCTCCTGCATGGCCTTGGACGCCAGGCCGACCTTGTGTCCGGTCACCACGGCACCGGCGTCGAGCTTGCGGCGGATGTTGATCAGCTGGATCTCGAACGCGTCGTCGGGCGTCAGGTCCGGGTAGTCGTCGGTGAGCGGAGCGATGGGGGTCACGCCGGCCTCGGCGTCCCAGAGTCGCTGCGCGAGAGTGGCACGGGTGTCCTCGTTGAGCATGGAGGGGATGCTACCTGGGCCATCTGGCGCGACGGCCGTCGGTTCTATAACGTGTTCTACATGGCAGACCAGGAATTCGACGTCGTCGTCGTCGGCAGCGGTGGAGCAGGCATGACGGCCGCCCTCGCGGCAGCAAAGAAGGGCCTCAGCGTGGTCCTCGTGGAGAAGGCCCCGCACTACGGTGGTTCCACCGCCCGCTCCGGCGGCGGCGTGTGGATCCCGGGCAACTCGGTGCTCGAGCGCGACGGGGTGCGCGACACCCCCGAGGCCGCCCGCACCTACCTGCGGTCCATCATCGGTGACGTCGTCGCCCCCGAGCGCATCGACACCTACATCGACCGTGGCCCCGAGGTCCTCGACTTCATCCTCGCCAACAGTCCGCTTCAGCTCGAGTGGGTCAAGGACTACTCGGACTACTACCCGGAGGCCCCCGGCGGCCGTCTCGGCGGACGCTCGGTCGAGCCCCGCCCGTTCGACCTCAACCAGCTCGGCTCCGAGGCCGACAAGCTGGAGCCCAGCTACGCCAAGGCGCCGGCCAACATGGTCGTGATGCAGTCCGACTACCGCTGGCTCAACCTCCTGCAGCGCCCGCACACCAAGGGCATCCGCCGCTCGATCCGCGTCGCCGCCCGCATGTTCCTCGCCAAGGCCCGCAAGCAGAACTCCGTGGGCATGGGCCGCGCGCTCATCGCCGCCATGCGCAAGGGGCTGCTCGACGCCGGCGTGCCGGTGTGGCTCGAGACCCCCATGACCGGTCTGGTGACCGAGGGTTCGGGCAACGACGAGCGCGTCGTGGGCATCACCGTCAGCCGCAACGGCGAGGAGCTCACCCTGCGTGCCCGCCGCGGCGTGGTCATGGGCTCGGGCGGGTTCGAGCACAACCAACAGATGCGCGACAAGTACCAGCGGCAGCCCATCCCCACCTCGTGGACCGTGGGCGCCGCCGCCAACACCGGCGAGGGCATCGAGTACATGGAGAAGGCGGGCGCGGCCCTGTCCTTCATGGAGGACGCCTGGTGGGGTCCGACGATCCTCATGCCGCGCGGACCGTGGTTCGCGCTGGCCGAGCGGTCGCTGCCCTGTTCGTTCATGGTGAACTCGCGCGGCGAGCGCTTCATGAACGAGTCGCTGCCTTACGTCGAGGCCGGTCACCGCATGTACGGCGGCGAGTTCGGCCAGGCGCCCGCCGGGCAGGAGGGAGCCCCGGGCGAGAACGTGCCGGCCTGGATCATCTTCGATCAGGAGTACAAGAACCGGTACCTCTTCGCCGGTCTGCAGGCCAAGCAGCCGCTGCCCCGCAAGTGGCTCGAGTCGGAGAACTTCCACAAGGCGGACACGCTCGCCGAGCTGGCCGAGCTCATCGACGTGCCGGCCGAGGCGCTGCAGAAGACCACCGAGCGCTTCAACGGTTTCGCGGCCAACGGACGCGACGAGGACTTCGGTCGCGGTGTCTCCGGCTACGACCACTACTACGGTGACCCCACCAACAAGCCCAACCCGAGCCTCGGACCGGTCGCCAAGGCTCCGTTCTACGCGGTCAAGATGGTCCCGGGCGACCTCGGCACCAAGGGCGGCGCCAACACCGACGTCCACGGCCGCGTGCTTCGTGAGGACGGATCCGTGATCGAGGGCCTCTACGCCGCCGGTAACGCCTCGTCACCGGTCATGGGCCACACCTACGCCGGCCCCGGCGCCACGATCGGTCCCGCGATGGTCTTCGGCTACCTCGCTGTCGAGCACATGCTCGCCGCCACCCCCACCACAGAGAAGACGGGAGTCTGACGTGCCGATCGATCTGAACACCGCCCTCGGGGCCCAGCTGCCCTCGCAGGAGTTCTCCTGGACCGCCTCCGACGTGGCGCTGTACGCGCTGGGTGTCGGCGCCGCGGCTGACCCGATGGACACCACCGGGCTGGAGTACGTCCACGACTCCGAGCCCAAGGTGCTGCCCTCGTTCGCGACCGTCGCGGCCACGATGAACGTGACCGAGGCGCCGCGGGTGTCCTTCCCCGGCGTGGAGATCGACCTGGCCAAGGTCGTGCACGGCAGCCAGTCCGTGCGCCTGCACCGTCCGATCCCGGCCGACGGGACCGCGACGACGACGACGAAGATCGCCGAGATCCAGGACAAGGGCTCGGCCGCGGTGATCATCCAGGAGTCCGAGACCGTGTCGTCCGACGGCGAGAAGCTGTGGACCTCCCGGTCCGGCATCTTCGCCCGTGGCGAGGGCGGATTCGGCGGCGAGCGCGGCACCAGCGAGAAGGTGGAGTACCCCGAGCGCGAGGCCGACCACACCCTCGAGGTGGCGACCCTGCCGCAGCAGGCGCTCATCTACCGCCTGTGCGGCGACCGCAACCCGCTGCACTCGGATCCGGCGTTCGCGGAGGCGGCCGGCTTCCCGCGCCCGATCCTGCACGGTCTGTGCTCGTACGGTCTGGTCCTGCGCGCCGTGATCGACGACGTGCTGGGCGGCGACGTCACGCGCGTCCACGGTTACGGTGTGACCTTCGGCGGGATCTTCTTCCCCGGCGAGACCATGCGCATCCGCGTGTGGGAGGAGGGCACGCAGCTGCTCGTGGCGGCGACGGCCGTCGAGCGCGAGGACGCCACCGTCCTCAAGAACGTGGTGGTGGACCTGGCCTGATCGCTGATC
>CAMNYG010000245.1 GCA_946570335.1 uncultured Dietzia sp.
GTGGGCCGCGGCATCGGCGACATGACCGGCGAGCCGTTGGGGGCCGGCATGAACGGGTACGCGGACACCGAGCAGATGTCCGTGGGACTGCACCTGCGGCAGCGGGCCCGTGCGTTCGTGTTCGCCGATTCGTCGTCGTCGCCCCGGTTCCTCCACGTCACCGCGGAGATCGGCCTGGTCTTCCAGTCCATCCAACAGGAGGTGCTCAGGCGCCTGGCCGCGGAGTTCGGCGACACCTACCACGAGGGCAACGTGGTGATCACCGCGACGCACACCCACGTCGCGCCCGGCGGCACCTCCGGCCACCCCATGGTCGACCTGTCGATGCTGGGCTTCCGCCCGGTCACGTTCGAGGCCAACTGCGCCGGCATCGTCGACGCCGTGCGCATGGCCCACCACGACCTCGCCCCCTCCACCGTCGGCGTGACCACCGGAACCCTCCACGACGCCGGTGTCAACCGCTCACGCGGCTCGTTCGAGCGCGACACCCCGGAAGAACGGGCGCACTTCCCCGAGGGCATCGACCCCCGCTCCCAATCACTGCAGATCACGCGCGACGGGCAGCTGGTGGGCGTGCTCAACTGGTTCGCCACCCACGCCACCTCCATGACCTCGCACTCCCTGCTCGCCTCCTCGGACAACAAGGGCTACGCCGCCTGGCACTGGGAGCGGGAGGTCGCCGGGCAGGACTACCTCACCGGCGGCACCCCCGGCCTGATCACCGCGTTCGCCCAGACCAACCCCGGCGACATCAGCCCCAACCTCCACCTCGCGCCCGGACAGGGCCCCACCGCCGACGAGTGGCTCAACACCCGTATCAACGGCGAGCGGCAGTACGCCGCCGCGCGGGACCAGGTCGGCCGCGGTGTGCGCGGACTCGGCACCGGAATCGACATACGGCACACGTGGGTCGACATGTCCGCGGTCGAGGTCCGCCCCGAGTTCACCGGCGACGGCCGCACGCACCGGACCGCGATCGCGGCGCTGGGCGCGTCCTTCGCCGCCGGAAGCCAGGAGGACGGCGGCGGTGGCGACGAACTCCCCTTCGCCGAGGGCGAGCGCGGCGGCAACCCCGCGGTCAAGGCGATCGCCGACCTGGTGGTCCCGGACTGGCTACGCGAGGCCCACGGCGCCAAGGACATCCTGCTGCCGGCGGGACTCGTCCCCCACGCCATCCAGCGCATCTTCCCGTTCCACCTGGTCCGCCTCGGCGGCCACTACCTGTTCGCGCTCGGATTCGAGCCCACCATCGTGGCCGGACTACGACTGCGGCGCACGCTCGCCGCCGAACTCGGCGTGCCCGAGGACCACGTGACCATCCAGGGCTACTCGAACGCCTACGGCCACTACATCACCACACCCGAGGAGTACTCCGCGCAGAACTACGAGGGTGGCGCGACCATCTTCGGACCGTGGACCCTGCCCGCGATCCAGCAGATCGCCGCCGACCTGGCCCGCTCCATGCGCGCCGGCACCCCACTGGACCCCGGCACCTCCGAACGCGACCTGACCGGGCAGATCCCGGCCTCCCCACTGGGAAACCCGCTGGTGGACACCCCGGCCCCGCTACGGAACTTCGGCGACGTCCTCGACCAGCCGCAGAGCGAATACCGGACCGGCCAGCGCGTGACCGTGCGGTTCTGCGGCACCCACCCGAACTCCGATCTGCGCCGCGGTGACACCTACCTCGCGGTCGAGCGTGACGAGGGCGGCCGGTGGGTACGGGTCCACGACGACGGCGACTGGTCCACCATGATCGTGTTCGAAGGCCTGCTGACCGTCACGAACGCTCTCATCACCTGGGACATCCCGCCCGGCACACCGGCGGGCGGGTACCGGATCGTCTACACCGCCTCGGGCCGCGGGATCGACGGACGCCTGTTCCCCGTACGGGGGGAGAGCCGGGCCTTCCACGTGCGCTGACCACGGTTCTGTAACACTGGAGCGGAACTCTCCAGCAGTGCCGGCCATCGGCACCGCCTGGTGCTCGACCCCCCAAGGAAAGGACATCGCCCGTGGACATCAAGGGTGCATCCGTCATCGTCACCGGCGCCGCCTCCGGCCTCGGCAACGCCACCGCGCGCTCCTTCGCAGAGAAGGGCGCCACCGTCTTCGGCCTCGACCTGCAGCAATCCATCGACAAGGCCGTCGAGCAGGGCATCGACTCCGGCATCACCCTCATCGCCGCCGACGTCACCAGCGAGTCCGACGTCCAGGCCGCCGTCACCCGCGCCACCGAGGCCGCCCCGCTGCGCGTCGTGGTCAACTGCGCCGGCATCGCCCCGGCCGCCCGCATCGTCTCCAAGCGCGGTGTGCACCCCCTCGACATGTTCGAGACCTGCATCTCCGTGAACCTCGTGGGAACCTTCAACGTCCTGCGTCTGGCCGCCGAGGCCATGTCCACCCAGGAGCCCGTCGACGAGGACGGCCAGCGCGGCGTCATCATCAACACCGCCTCCGTCGCCGCCTACGAGGGCCAGGTCGGCCAGATCGCCTACGCCGCCTCGAAGGGTGGCGTCTACTCGATGGGCATCTGCGCCGCGCGTGACCTCGCCCAGTTCGGCATCCGGGTCAACACCATCGCCCCGGGCACCATCGAGACCCCGATGCTCAAGGGCCTGACCGAGGAGTTCCAGAAGTCGCTGGAGGCCGCGATCCCGTTCCCGTCGCGTCTGGGCCGGCCCTCGGACTACGCGCAGCTGGCGAACGCGATCGTCGAGCACGACTACCTCAACGGCGAGAGCTTCCGCATGGACGGCGCGCTGCGCATGGCCCCGCGCTGAGCGACGTCCCCCGGCGAAATCCGCCACTGCCGATCCGCTGCTCCCGCTGAGGATCCGCTACCCGCACCGGGGTAGCGGATCCGGAGGGGGAGCAGCGGATTTCGTGGATTTCAGTGCCGTGAGATCCACTCACGAACCGCCCGGGTGGCCCGCACGTCGTCCTCGTTGTAGGCGAGGATGCGGGACCGCCCGGCATCGCGCTCGACCCCCCGCGCGGACTGGGCGTCCCGATACCAGCCGATCGAGTTCTCGCCCCCGGCGTCGGGATCACGCCAGGTGAACCCGGCTACCGGTGCCACGACCTTGAGCCCGAGACCCGAGGTGGAGACGAACTGGCCGGTCACCGCCTCGTGCACGTCCACCCACTGCGGGGACGAGATGAAACGCCTGATCTCGTCGACAGACGGGACCCCCTTGACCACCGCGACAGTGCCCTCCGGGCCGAACCGGGCCGCGGTCGAGAGCATCCACCCGTTCTCCGCCGACTTCGAGTAGCAGTACGCCCGGAACGAGCGCCCCTGCCCGGCGGCACGGTCCCGGATGCCGGTGAGCCAACGCCAGAACCCGGCGAACGACCGGCCCTCGTCCGGGTCCGGCAGGCGTGCCCACGTGGCGAACGGACGGTAGCCCTCCTCCTCCAGTGGCCGACCGTCCCGCAGCGTCAACAGGGTGCCCCACAGGTAGGCGCCGTCGTCGAGGTGACTCTCCAGGTCCACGTCCACCTCGATATCGGCACGCGGGATGGCCGGCCGCGCCACCTTGGGAACCACGATCTCCCCGTTCCGATGCGCCCGCGCGCGCAGCACCGCGTCCATGAACGGCTCACCGTTCCACTCGGGCGGCCGGTCGGGACCGGCCTCGGCGAGCTCGCCGATGGTGCGGATCCCCGCGGCGT
>CAMNYG010000246.1 GCA_946570335.1 uncultured Dietzia sp.
CGGTGACCGCAGGAGTACAGATGAGTGTGGGCGTCCACGAGCCCGGGCAGCGGCTCGGGTAGGACAGGGGTCGGGCGGGGCTTGCGCTTACCCATACCTGGGGTCAGTCCTCCTGCTGGATCGGGGCCCACTCGGGGCCGGTCTCGGCCAGCTCCGGATCGACCTTGGCGAACAGCGGACTCGGCTTGGACAGCGGCGTGCCGGGCACGATCTCAGTGCGCGCCCAACGGGCCTGCTCTGCGGCGTAGTCGCCCATGATCACCGGGTACCGGTGCCCGGCCTCGGGGACGCCGGCACCCACCACCTCCACGGGCATGTCGTCGGTGACCTCGTGGATCTGCGGTGCGGCCGCCCAGATGCCCTCGCCGCCGATCGCGCCGTGGATCTGCTGCGCGGCCGACGGCATGAACGGGGTGAGCAGCGTGTTGGCGTCGGAGACGACCTGCAGTGCGGTGTGCAGGACAGTGCCCAGGCGGTCACGCTGGTCGGGCTCCTTGGCCAGTTTCCACGGTTCGGTGGCCGCGATGTAGCGGTTGGCGGCCCCGACGATGCGCATCGCCTCGGTCACACCGGCTTTGAAGCGCGACTGGTCGAGGTGGCCGCCCACCACGTCGAACGCCGCCCGGGCCTCACGGAGGAGCTCGGCGTCCACCTCGGTCAGGGTGCCGGGGCGCGGGATCTCGCCGAAGTTCTTGTGGGCCATCGACACGGTGCGGTTGACGAGATTGCCCCAGCCGCCCACCAGCTCGGCGTTGGTGCGGCGCACGTACTCGTCCCAGGTGAAGTCGGTGTCCTGGTTCTCCGGCCCGGCCACGGCGATGAAGTAGCGCAGCGCGTCGGGACCGAACTCGGCCAGGAAGTCGCGGACGTAGATCACCACGCCGCGCGAGGAGGAGAACTTGGAGCCGGACATGGTCAGGAACTCAGAGGAGACCACCTCGGTGGGCAGGTTGAGCGCGCCCAGCTGACCGGGCTCGCCACCTCTGGATCCCCGGCCGTCGTAGCCGAGCAGTTCCGCCGGCCAGATCTGGGAATGGAAGGTGATGTTGTCCTTGCCCATGAAGTAGTGGGAGACCGCCTCCGGGTCCGTCCACCAGCGGCGCCACGCCTCGGGCTCGCCGGAGCGGTACGCCCACTCGATCGACGCCGACAGGTACCCCACCACGGCGTCGAACCAGACGTAGAGCTTCTTGTCCCCGCGGTCGGACCAGCCCTCGACGGGGATCGGGATACCCCAGTCGATGTCGCGGCTCATGGCGCGCGGCCGCAGGTCCTCCAGCAGGTTGAGCGAGAACTTCAGGACGTTAGGGCGCCAGTCCTTGCGCCCTTTGAGCCAGTCCCCCAGCGCGTCGGCCAGGGCCGGTAGGTCGAGGAACCAGTGCTCGGTCTCGATGAACTTCGGCGTCTCGCCGTTGATCTTGGAGACCGGGTTCTTCAGATCCGCGGGGTCGAGCTGGTTTCCGCAGTTGTCACACTGGTCGCCGCGCGCCCCGTCGTAATCACAGATCGGACAGGTGCCCTCGATGTAGCGGTCCGGCAGTGTGCGGCCCGTCGACGGGCTCACCGCGCCGATGGTGGTCTGGGCGACCATGTAGCCGTTGCGGTGCAGCCCCTTGAACAACTCCTGCACCACCGCGTAGTGGTTGCGCGTGGTGGTGCGGGTGAACAGGTCATAACTCAGACCCAGTCCGGCCAGGTCCTCGACGATCACCCGGTTGTACCGGTCAGCCAACGCCTGCACCGGCACCCCCTCCTTCTCCGCCTGGACGAGGAGGGGGGTGCCGTGCTCGTCGGTACCCGAGACCATCAGCACGTCGTTGCCGACCATGCGCTGATACCGGGCGAAGACGTCCGACGGTACGCCGAACCCCGAGACGTGTCCGATGTGCCGGGGGCCGTTCGCGTACGGCCATGCGACCGCTGTGAGGACTGTCTTCGCCATGGCTACAGACTAGGTGGTCGACTCCTCGTCGTTCGAGGAGGTGCTCCCCCCGGCCGCGGCGGCCGCCCGCTCGGCGAAGATCTTGTCCTGCTGCGACTGCGGCATGGCGTAGATCTTCTCGATGATGAACGGGTCCGAACGCAGAGCCTTGAGGATGGCCACGCACATGAACGCCAGGACCAGCACGAACGGGGACGCCGCGATGATCGTGAGGTTCTGCAGACTCGACAATGCGCTGGAGGGATCTCCCTCGCTCAGCCCGGGGAGCAGCATCAGAATCGCGACACCGGCGGTGAGTGTGCCCCACAGCACCACGATCCCGCGCTTGGGCTCCTCGGCGCCGAACTGCGACATCGAGGCCATGATGATCGACGCCGAATCCGCACCGGTGATGAAGAAGATCGCCACCAGCACCATCGCCAGGAAGGACAGCACGCCGGTGAGCGGGATGTGATCGAACAGCGAGAACAGCTGGACCGTCGCATCGCCGTCGCCGTAGATGCTCTCGCCCTCGAGCTCCAGGTTCAGGGCTGCGCCACCGAGGACGGAGAACCACACGATGCTCAGCACGCTGGGCACGATCAGCACGCCCACCACGAACTCACGGATCGTGCGGCCACGCGAGATGCGCGCCAGGAACATGCCCACGAAGGGCGACCAGGAGATCCACCAGGCCCAGTAGAAGACGGTCCACCCGGACAGCCAGTCGCCCGCGGTACCGTCCGCGGTCGCACCGGTGCGCGCAGACATGGCGAAGAAGGTGTCGATGTACGCGCCGATCGAGGTGGGGATCAGATCGAGCATGAACACGGCCGCGCCCGAGAAGACGAGGATGAACACCACCATCACGATCGCCAGGATCATGTTGATGTTGGACAGCAGTTGGATGCCGCGCTCGATGCCACTCACCGCCGAGGCGACGAAGCACAGTCCCAGCACCACGATGATGCCGATCACCACGGCGATGCTCTCGCTGGTGATGGTGCCGGTCTCCTGGAGACCGCCCCGGATCTGGAGCGCGCCGAGGCCGAGCGAGGCGGCGGTGCCGAACACGGTCGCGAAGATCGCCAGGACGTCGAGGACCTTGCCCTGCCAGCCCTTGGCTCGCCGCTCACCGATGAGCGGGGTGAACGCGCTCGAGATGAGGTGGCGTCCACCGTAGCGGTACGCGGTCAGCGCGAGCGAGAGGCCCACCACCGCGTACACGGCCCAGGCGTGGGCGGTCCAGTGGAAGGTAGTGGTGGCCATCGCGGTGGTCACGCCGCCGCCGGTTCCCGGCGGTGCCTCGACGTAGTGCGCCAGCGGTTCGCTCACGCCGTAGAACATGAGTCCGATACCCATGCCGGCGGCGAACATCATGGAGATCCAGCTGGTAGTGCGGAAGGTCGGCTTCTCGCCGTCCTTGCCCAGCCGGACGTTGCCGTACTTGCTGAGCGCCAGCCACAGCACGAACGCCACGAACGAGGTGGCCGCCAGGACGAATACCCAGCCAATGCTGTCGGCCGTCCAGTCGAAGGCCGCGGTCGCCGCCGACTGGAACGAGGTGGTGAACACCAGCCCCCAGATGAGGACGGCGCAGATCAGGATGAGCGCGGGGATGAACACGCCCATGCTGATCCCACCCGCCGGTGGATCGTCCTTGGCCGCGGGGGGCTGGAAGCTCTTCTCTTGATTGATGGTCACGGTTTCTTCTCTTGGTTGATGGTCACG
>CAMNYG010000247.1 GCA_946570335.1 uncultured Dietzia sp.
TCCCGTGCTGCCCAGCGCGCGCCGCGCCGACGTGCGAGCCAGGACCGCCGGGGTCGACGACGACGACAAGGTCCGTCTCCCGTACGCGCAGCGGGCTGCCCGGCAGGCGGATCGGCTCGGACTGCCGACGTTGCCGACGGCGACGCTGGGCTCCTTCCCCCAGACCGTGCAGATCCGGCGGGCGAGGCTCGATCTGGCGGAGGGGCGCATCGACTACGAGCGCTACCGGGAATACCTGCGCGAGGAGATCGCGTCGGTCGTGCGCCTGCAGGAGGACATCGGGCTCGACGTGCTGGTGCACGGAGAGGTCGAGCGCAACGACATGGTCCAGTACTTCGCCGAGCTCCTCGACGGGTTCGCCGCCACCCGGAACGGCTGGGTGCAGTCGTACGGATCGCGCTGCGTGCGTCCACCCGTGCTCTACGGCGACGTCGCGAGACCGGCCCCGATGACGGTCGAGTGGACGCGGTACGCGCAGTCGCTGACGGATCGGCCGGTCAAGGGCATCGTGACCGGACCGGTGACGATGCTCGCCCGCTCGTTCTGCCGCACCGACCTGGCGTTGCCGGAGGTCGCCACGCAGCTCGCGCTGGTGGTCCGTGACGAGGTGGCGGACCTGGAGACGGCGGGCACCGCGATCATCCAGGTCGACGAGCCGGCGATCCGTGAGTTGCTGCCGAGGCGCGGCGCCGACCGGCGGGCCTACCTGGACTGGGCGGTGGGAACCTTCCGGCTCGCCACAGCCGGCGCGCGGCCGGAGACGCAGATCCACACGCATCTGAGTTATTCGTCGCTGCGGGTGATGACCGAGGCGATCGAGGGGCTGGACGCGGATGTGACCAACATCGTGGCGACCCGCTCGATCGAGTGGGTGCTCGACGCCCTGCAGGACCACGCCCTCACGCGCCAGGTGGGGCCGGGCGTCTACGAGTCGCGGTCGGGCTACGTGCCGGACATCGACCTGCTACACGAACGCCTGTTGGAGGGGGTTGCGACGGTCGGCGTGGATCGGCTCTGGGCCGTCCCGGACGGCGGGCTCAAGAGCCGATACACCTGGCAACTGGAGCCCAGTCTGCGCAACCTGGTGACCGCCGCCCGCCGAATCCGGCGGGCGGTTGCCCGGGATTCCTGACCTTCGAATAGAATTACGGTCAAACAAGTCCCGGACCATCGGTGCGGGATCGGTAGTTGACGAAAGAGGACGCCATCATGGCCGGTCAGACCCTCGAGCACACTGGTGCCGCCATCGTCGAGGAGTACTACCCGGAGTACGCGACGACCGTCGCCCCCACCTACCCGCTGTACTCCACCGAGATCTACCTCGGCTCCGTCCTCATGCTCCTGAGCATGGTCATGCTGGGACTTCCGCTCACCGCCTACGGCTACTACGTGGACGACATGGGTGTCTCCCTCGGACTGGTCATCTTGGCGGTCGTGGCCACGGTCGGCGTGTTCCTCGCCGGTCTTGTGACCTGCATGGTCGGTTTCCGTAAGTACGGCCGCGAGGACGCGCACTGACGCTCGACCCCGTCGTCACCGGGGGCGCGCCCGCCCTGAAGGCGGGCGACCCGGCGAACGACGCCGAACGGAGGGCCGCTCTCCGTCGGATGAAGACGGTCGCGACGGGTTTCCTCGTCGCGGCCGGAATCGTCTATCTGGTCGCCGAATACGCGCTGCACAACGGTGCCGCCCTCTGGGTGGGGTACGTACGGGCCGCCGCCGAGGCGGGGATGGTCGGCGGGCTCGCCGACTGGTTCGCGGTCACCGCCCTGTTCCGCCATCCGCTGCGCATTCCCATCCCGCACACCGCGCTGATCCGGAGGAAGAAGGACCAGCTCGGCAGCTCGCTCGGTGAGTTCGTGGGGGAGAACTTCCTCGATCCCGAGATGGTGAGCGAGAAGGTCCGAAGCGCCCACCTGCCCGAACGCGCCGGAGAATGGCTGGCCGACGAGGACAATCGCGCCCTCGCCTCCGACCAGGCCGCCAAGGCCATCCGTTCGGTGCTGGCGGTTCTGCGTGACGAGGACGCCGTCGCGATCATCGAGCGCACCATCGTCGCGCGCATCGCCGAGCCCGAGTGGGGGCCGCCCGCCGGTCGCATCCTCGCCGAACTGTTGGACGAGGGCCGGCACCTGCCGCTCATGGATCTCATGGCGGACCGCGCTCACGGTTGGGTGGAGGCCAATCCGGGAACCATCGACCGCTGGGTGCGGGAGAAGGCGCCCACCTGGGCTCCACAGTTCGTCAACGAGCTGCTGTCCGACCGCGCGTACCGCGAGCTCAGAGAGTGGACCTGGCAGATCAAGGTCGACAAGCAGCACCCCGTGCGCCTGGCACTGATCGGGTTCGTGGAGGACTTCGCCCGCGACCTCCAGCACGACCCGTCGACCATGGCCAAGCTCGAGACCTTCAAGCACGAGGTCATGAACCGCGACGAGGTCCGCAGGGCCGCCGGCTCCGCGTGGGCGGCCGCCAAGCGGATGATCGTCGAGGCCACCGAGGACACCTCGTCGACGTTGCGGGTCAAGATCGACGACCTGCTGCGTCGCCTGGCCGACATGCTGGTCGGCGACGGGAAGGTCCGAGACCGGTTGGACGACTACGTGACCCGCACCGCCCGCTACGTGGCCGAGAACTACGCGGGCGAGGTCACCTCGATCATCTCCGAGACCGTCGAGCGCTGGGACGCCGACGAAGCCTCCGACAAGATCGAGCTGCTCGCCGGGAAGGACCTGCAGTTCATCCGTATCAACGGCACGGTTGTCGGCGCGTTGGCCGGACTGGCGATCCACGCGGCCACTGAGCTCATCTTCTAGCCGCATCCTCTGCGGGCCTCGCCCGGGTCCGCGGCTTCGCTGCGACTCCGCCACGCGTCTCCACCCCCACGGTCGGGGCTGTTCCGACCGTGGGGGGTGGCGCCATGTGATCAAGCACACGGTATCACCGCACACATAGCGCTTGCTGCAGTTAGCACTCGTTGCTAGCGTTGGTTTCAGTCGATGACGGACGAAGCACGAAGGAGGTGGATCCGTGGCCGCACAGCGAGGTCGCAAGCACGAGGGTGTCGCCGGGTCCACCGGGGCGCAGGCGGGAGAGCCCACCGTCGGCACTCTTGCCCGCAGGTCCAAGCCCACGGGGGAGGCGCCGCGTGGTGACGGCGCCGCAGACCGGGGCGAGGACGGCAAGCGGTCGTCTGATTCGCAGGACATCGGGTCGTTCATCCGCGCACAGCGGGAGGCCGCTCAGGTGTCCATCCGGCAGCTCGCGGAGCGTGCCGGCGTCTCCAATCCGTATCTGAGCCAGATCGAGCGCGGACTGCGCAAGCCGTCAGCCGAGGTCTTGGGCCAGATCGCCCGAGGTCTGAGGCTCTCCGCGGAGGTTCTCTACTCCCAGGCCGGGATCCTCGAGCTCAAGCAGGGGAGCCCGGTGCGGGACGCGATCCTCACCGCCCCGGACCTCACCGAACGGCAGAGGGAGGTGCTCGTGGAGATCTACGAGTCGTTCCGAGCGAACAACGAGACCGCAGCTGACCAGGTCGTCGACGTGCCCTGAGGGACGCATCGACGGCGGCCCGTGGGGCCACGAGAACACCGCAGACGAGAACACCGCAGACGAGAACACCCGAACGAGACCACACTGTAAGGAGTCGAC
>CAMNYG010000248.1 GCA_946570335.1 uncultured Dietzia sp.
CAGTCCGTCGGTGGCCCGGCGCAGCGCGCGCCTCATGGCCGACGACGTGGGCTCAGGATCAGCGGGGGTCGGGGCGGAAACCATATCCGCGATGATGCCCCACCATCGCCCCGGCGCGCGCGGACCACCCCACTACTGTGGACCTCATGTCCGATCCCGCCGCGGTCCTCCGCACCAACGGAGACCCTCTGGTCTCCAGTCCGCCCTCCGCCCCGACAGGTGCGCACGCCCTACGCGAACCCGCGCGGCGAACCGCTGCCCCCGAGGTCCCCGAGACCGGCGACGAGCTGCTGACGAACAACCGTATCCTCATCACCGCGCCGCGGCACAGGATCGAGAAGCGCACGCCGTTCCTGTTCATCATCGAGGGGATCTGGTCGTGGGCGATCCTCGCCGGGCTGCAGGTGGCCTGGTACTTCTGGGGCGACAATGTGATGGCGTTCTGGAACTGGGTGGCCCTGGCCGCCACCATCCCGTTCGCGTTCATGGCCATCGTCGTGGCGCCGTGGTGGCGCTACATCGTGGCGCGTTGGGACGTCTCCGACACCGCCGTGTGTTCACGGAAGGGCTGGTGGACCACCCAGTTCCGCATCGCGCCGCTGGCGAGATTGCAGACGGTCTACACCACCAGGACGCTGTTCGAGCGGTGGTTCGGACTCGCCACCGTCAACGCCTCGACCGCCTCCGCGCAGGGCACGGTGCAGATCCGGGGGCTCAACCTCGCGGATGCGGAGGCGCTCGCGCAGCACCTCATCGCGATCGCCAACCTGGACTCGGAGGACGGGACGTGACGATCGGAGCGGGCGGGCACGGCACGGAGTCCACGCCCGCGGGTACGCCCGACGTGGTTACGGAAGTCGACGACGACGAGGCCGGCATCCCACCGTCGACCACGGGCACCTCGACAGACGAGGCCTCCGAGTCGGTCGAGGCTGCCGAGACCATGGCGGGGAAGGTCGATCCGGAGGCACCGTGGGAGCGACTGTCATGGCGCATGCTGCTGGTCGATCCGCTGGGCTCGCTCACACGCTTGGCACCGTTGTTCCTCATCTCCCTGTGGCTCGGTTCCAACCGCAGCAACTACTGGTTCGAGTTCACCATCATCTCCCTGGTCGTGCTGGTGGGGGTGCTGCGCTGGCTGTCGACGAGCTATCAGGTCGGCCGCACCCACATCATCCTCAGGAAGGGCTTTTTCAGCCGCCAGGTCGTCACGGTCGCCCGCAACCGTATCCGCAGCGTCGACACCGAGTCGGATCTGTTCCACCGGGTCATGCGGGTCTCCATCGTGGAAGTGGGTACGGGCCGCGCCGACGCCGGTAAATCCGGCGCCGAACGGTTCCGGCTCAACGCGATCGACACGAAGCTCGTCGAACCGCTGCGCGACGAGTTGCTCAAGCACCGCCGCGCGCTCGACCCTTCACTGAGCCTCGAGGACGAGGAGCAGTGGGGGTCCAGGTACGGGGAGGACATCGCGCGCTGGCGTGTCACCTGGTCGCGATTCGCGCCGTTTTCTTTCATCGGATTCGGTGTCCTGATGTCGCTGTGGCTCATCACCTGGCAGATGGGCGACATGCACTCGCGGATCATGGATCTGGCGGTGGTGGAGGGCACCATCGCCTGGCTGGACTCCCTCGGCGAGCCCTTCGCGACCGTGGGCAAGGGCATCGGCATCTGGCTGGTCGCAAGCGTGCTGGGGACCATCACCTACGCCATCCGATACGGCAAGTACGCGCTGACCGAGCGCGGATCGGTGCTGTACGTACAGAACGGCATCCTGCGCCGCAAGCACCAGGCCCTCGACAAGGCCAGGCTGCGCGGCGTGGAGATCTGGGCCCCCATCTATCTCCGCATGGTCGGCGGTGGTCGACTCGAGCCCATCATGACCGGCACCAAGAAGGGCGCCACCGCCTCGACGCTCTTGCCGCAGGCCCCGACCCGCGACGTCCACCGCGTGGCGGCGCGGATTCTCGGTGACGAGACCCCGGTGACGGTGCCGCTGCGCCGGCACCCGTGGAAGGCGGCCCGCCGACGGATCACCCGCGGGCTCCTGCCGTTCTGGGTCGTGGCGGGACTCATCATCCTGGTGCGTATCGACGCCGGCCCCTCGGCGGACGTGTGGGTCCACTGGGGCATCCCCGCGGCGCTGGTGCTGTTCCTCCTGCTGTCGATCGACCGGATCCGCATGCTCGGACACGCGCTGCTCCCGGGAATGCTGGTCACCTCGCACGGGTCGTGGACAAACAAGCGCACCGTTCTGGAGGCCGACGGGATCATCGGCTGGACCGTCAGCCAGTCGGTGTTCCAGCGCTCAGCCGGTGTCGCCACCGTCACCGCGGCGACACCGGCCGGCGCCGGTGGCTACTCGGTGATGGACATGGACGGAGACGAGGTCTGGGCGCTGGCCGAGGCACTGACCCCGGGGATCACGGACGTGTGGCAGTTCGAGGGTGACGCCGACTCCGTCGGCCGGACCTCACCCTCGATGGGCGTCCGGCGTCAATGAGCGACTGTAGGCGGCCACCCACAGCGGGATGAGTCCGCCGAACACCAGCAACGCGAGTCCACGGAGGCCGATCGGGACCGGCATGTCGCCACCGGGGCCGAGATCGAGCGCGATCAGCGTGAGGGTGAACACCAGCGCCGGGAAAGCCGCCACCATCGGGCGGTCCGACCACATCATGGCGACACGGACCAACAGCAGCGACCACGCGCCGGCCACCAGGACCGTGATCGGGAACGGCACCGGCCCCACCCACATGGTCCGCCAGGCCGCGGCCAGCACGCAGCCGGTGGCGGCCCCCACCGCCAGCAGCACCAGGGCGACGGACAGTTCCACCGTGGACACCGACCTCATGCCGGAACCGGAATCTGTGTCGGTGGCGCTGTCCACTGCCGCCGCGCTCATGCGTGTTCTCCGAGCCCGGCGAGCAGGTGGGCGGTGCCCGGCGTGCAGCGGACGTAGTTCCCGCCCCGATCGTCGAGATCGTGACAGATGAACCACTCGACCTGAGCGACCGGCTGCAACACGCCGTTGGTCAGGGCCAGGAACCAGGGCTCGCCCTCCGGCCCGCGGACGAGCTCGAGCTGGGTGGCGTGCCCGGTGAGCGCTTCCAGCTTGGCCGCGTAGTCGGCGTCGTCCAGCGGCACCCGGTGGGTGAGCCTGCTGTCCGGGACCGACGGCAGCTCGTCCTCCTCGGCGTCCCGCAGGTGCGCCGGCGGTGACGGGTGGGTGCGGGAGAGCTCGGATCGCGCTGTGACCGTCCACGCCAGCCGGTCGGGTCTGTGCGTCGCCTCCTCGACCGCCGCGTGGACGATCTGGTGGGCCCGGATGTGGTCGGGGTGACCGTAACCGCCATCAGGGTCGTAGGTCACGACGAGTTGCGGGCGGAACTCCTCCAGCACGGTGGTCAGCTCGTCCACCGCTTCGCTCCCGGAGCGAACGAACGCACGCGGATGCTCGGCGGACGGTGTGCCCGCCATGCCGGAGTCGCGCCAGCGTCCGGCACCACCGAGGAACCGGGGGCGGGCCACCCCGAGCGCGCGCAGCGCCGTGGCGAGCTCCGAGATCCGGTACCCGCCGAGTTGGTCCGCCTGATCGACGACGAGCCCCGCGAACTGCTCTCCGAGGACCTCCCCCCCCTC
>CAMNYG010000249.1 GCA_946570335.1 uncultured Dietzia sp.
TTCCCCCGCCGCCCCCGCGACCCGGGTCTCCCTCGCGCCCGAACGTCCGGACAGCCGCTGCGCCGCGTCGCGCAGGAGCGAGCGGCCCAACTTGCGCAACGCCGACGGGGACAGCCGCAGATCACCGTCCGGACGGCGACTGAGGTAGCCGGAGTCACGCATCTGCTGCTCGAGTCGGGCCAACGTCTGCACGGACACCGCGGCGTCCCGGCCGAGGTGCCGGTCCACGGCCTCGAGATCGAGCTCGGACAGCGGCGAATCACCGACCTGCGCGAGCTGCTCCGCCAGCCGGTCGAGGTCCCCGAGCTCGGACATCACGGCCACCCCCTCGGACATCCCGAGGCCCTCGGAGCCCTCGAAGTCGCGGGAGCCGTCCCAGTCCTCACCGGGACGCAGCGTCTGCAGGAGTCCGTCGAGTCGGCCGAGCTGCTCGGAGAGCTCCGGCGACCCGAACGCCTGCTGCGACAGAGCCATGAGCTCCTCCCGCTGCTCCGGAGACATCGAGTTGAGCATCCGCTGCGCCGCCGCCGACCTGGCGGCCAGCGCGTCGATCAACTCCTCCACGCTCTCCGGCAGCTCCGGGAACGCATCCCCGTGCTCGTCCATGAAGCGCTCGAAGTCCTCACTCGTGTCCTCGCCCCGCGCGTGCTTGTCCAGCAGATCGTTCAGGTCGGAAACCATCTCCGCAGCGGCCGCGCGGTCGGAGTCGGTCGCGTTCTGCAGCGCCTGCTTCATCCCCGCGAAGCGGGCGTCCAGCGCCTCCCTGCCGAGAAGGTCCCGGATCTGCCGGAACGTCTCCCGCGCATCGGTGGAGGCCCAGTCGTACTCCGCCAACTCCCCCACCGCGGCAGCCGGGGAGTCCGGGAGGTTCTCGATGGTCATCTCCCGCAGGGTGCGGTCCATCGGGTCCATCCGGGTGTCCCGGGCGAGTTGGCCCCGCTCGGCCAGCAGTGCCCGCTCGAGGAGCTTCTCGACCTCGTCGAGCGTACCGCCGAGGTGGTGCTTCTCCAGCAGTTCACGGCGCCGACGCCGCACCCGGCCCGCGAGCTCGTCGAGGCCGGTCCGGTCACGACCACCCGCGCGCAGGAACTCCCGCATCGACTGCTGCGGCGAGTACCCGGCCATCACCCCCTCGGACACCGCCTCGAGCGCCTCGGAGAGGTCCAGCGGCGGCGCGAGCGGATCCGGCCCGCCGACATAGCGTCCGTAGCGGGTGTCGCGTTCTGATCGCGCCATCGTGCACCTTCCTGGTTCTGTGCCGGCATTTCCGTACCGACATTCCGCGCCGGCTCGGCACTCCCCCGGCGGTCCGGGGCTCAGCCGTAGACCGCTGCGCCGTCCCCCGTCTCCTTGGAGAGCCGGCGCGACAGGTACAGCCCCTCCAACGCCAGCTCGATCGCCCCGGCGCGCTGTCCCACCGACTCGGCGCCCGCCCGTTCGGCGATCTCGTCGTACAGTCCCGGCACCGACAGCTCGGGCAGCTCGTCCAGGAATTCCGCCGCCGTGACGCCCGCCCCGGTGGTCAGGGTCAGCTCACCGTCGAACGCGTCGACCAGCGGCGCCATGTCGAGCCCGCGGAACAGCCCCCGCACCACGTCGACGGTCGCACTGCGCAGCAGATACCGCAGGATCTCCGGCTCCCTGCCCTCCTCCCCGGGCTCGAACTCGAGCTTGCCGCGCAGTACGTCCACCGCTGCGTCCACGTCCACCAGCCGGGCCACGGCCTCGCCGTCGTCGTCGTCGACACCACGCACCGCGGCACGGCGCCGAGCAGCCGCGGCGACGGTCTCCGCGCCGGCGATCGCGAACCGGGCCGACACCCCGGAGGCCTGATTGACCGAATCGGATGCCCTGAGCTCACGCGTGAACCGGGCCAGCAACTCCATCAGCGGCTCGGGAACCTCCGCGGTGAGATCGGCCTCCTGACGCACCACCTCGATCTCGTCGGTCAGATCCAGCGGATAATGCGTACGGATCTCCGCCCCGAACCGGTCCTTGAGCGGGGTGATGATCCGGCCCCGGTTCGTGTAGTCCTCCGGGTTGGCCGAGGCCACCACCAACACGTCCAACGGCAACCGCAGGACATAGCCGCGGATCTGGACGTCCCGCTCCTCCATGACGTTGAGCAGGGCCACCTGGATGCGCTCGGCGAGGTCGGGCAACTCGTTGAGCGCCACGATCCCCCGGTTCGCGCGGGGGACCAGCCCGTAGTGGATCGTCTCCGGATCGCCGAGGCGCCGCCCCTCGGCCACCCGCATCGGATCCACGTCACCGATCATGTCCGCCACCGAGGTGTCCGGGGTCGACAGCTTCTCCACATACCGCTCATCCCGGTGACGCCACCCGATCGGCAGGTCATCACCCTCGCGGGCGATCCGCTCACGCGTCGAGTCGGTGACCGGGGCCAGCGGATCCTCCGCCAACTCGGTCCCCGGCACCACCGGCGACCACTCGTCCAGCAGCCCGACCAGAGTGCGCAGGAGCCGCGTCTTGCCCTGCCCGCGCTCACCCAGCAGGACGATGTCGTGCCCCGCGATGATCGCCCGCTCCAGCTGCGGGATCACGGTCGTCTCCAGGCCGTGCATGCCCGGCCACGGATCCCGCCCCTGGCCGAGAGCCTGAAGTAGATTGTGCCGCAGCTCCTGGCGCAGGGTGCGGCTGGTGTACCCGGCTGCGCGCAACTCACCGAGGGTGCTGATGTCCGGTTTGGTGCTCACAGCGCCCACCGTAGCCCCGACGCGGGACTTCCGCTCCCGACCTAGACTCAGGATCCATGCGCGCAGTGTTGACCCTGGTCCTGAACATCATCTGGCTCGTCACGGCCGGCTTCTGGCTGTTCCTCGGCTACATCGTGGCGGGAATCCTGGCGTTCATCTTCATCGTCACCATCCCGTTCGGGGTGGCCAGCTTCCGGATCGGCCTCTACGTGCTGTGGCCGTTCGGGCGGACTGTCGTGGACACCGGTCGCTCGGGCGGCGCGAGCACGGTCGCGAACGTCATCTGGTTCCTCATCGCCGGACTGTGGCTCGCGATCGGCCACATCGGCACCGCCATCGCGCAGGCCGTCACCATCATCGGACTGCCGCTCGCGTGGGCGAACCTCAAGCTCATCCCCGTGACGTGCTTCCCGTTCGGCAAGGAGATCGTCCCCTCCGACCGCGCGACGTTAGTCCCGGTGGCGGGCCGCTGATCGGGCCCTGCGTCGGCCTCGCGTCGGACGCGCGTCGACCTCGCGAAATTGCACACCATCAGCGTGTTGCGCACCGTCAGCGTCGCGACACGCCGGGTAGCGGCTCGCTGATGGTGCTCAACCCGCGGGGCGCAACCCGCAGATGGTGCGCAACCCGCTGACGAATGGCGGGCGATCCTGCAGCGGCTCCAGCGTCGGCTGTCGTCAGGCGGCGCCAGGCGTCAGGCGTCAGCCGGTGTCAGGAATCAGTCGTCAGGAGTCGAGCGGCGGCTGGTGGTGACTGGCGATCGACACCCGGTTGAACGCATTGATCAGCACGATCGTCCACTCCAACGCGGCGAGCTGGTCTTCGTCGAAATGCTCCGACGCCGCAGCGATCGCGGCGGCCCGCTCCTCCGCATCGTCCAGGCGGGTGAGGCTCTCGGCCACGCGCAGCGCCGCCCGCTCG
>CAMNYG010000250.1 GCA_946570335.1 uncultured Dietzia sp.
GCCCGCCACCGCGAGCGCGGCAAGTTCACCGCCCGCGAGCGGATCGACATGGTGTTGGACCGCGAGTCGCCGTTCCTGGAGTTGTGCGCGCTCGCCGCGTGGGGGTCGGACTTCCAGACCGGCGCCTCGGTGGTCGCAGGCATCGGGGTGGTGGAAGGTGTCGAGTGCCTGCTCGTCGCCAACGACCCCACGGTCAAGGGCGGCACCTCCAACCCCTGGACCCTGCGCAAGATCCTGCGGATCAACGACATCGCCATGGAGAACCGGCTCCCGGTGATCAGTCTGGTGGAGTCGGGTGGCGCCGACCTGCCCACGCAGAAGGAGGTGTTCATCCCCGGCGGCGCGCTCTTCCGTGACCTGACCCGCCTGTCCAAGGCGGGCGTGCCCACCATCGCCGTGGTCTACGGCAACTCCACCGCGGGTGGCGCGTACGTGCCCGGCATGAGTGATCACGTGGTGATGATCGAGGGGCGGTCGAAGGTCTTTCTGGCCGGTCCGCCGCTGGTCAAGGCGGCGACCGGCGAGATCTCCGACGAGGAGACGCTCGGCGGCGCGGACATGCATGCGCGGGTCTCGGGCCTCGCCGATCACCTGGCCGTCGACGAGGCCGACGCCGCCCGTATCACCCGTGGGATCGTCCGCCGCCTGAACTGGACCAAGTCCGGTCGTGCTCCGCGTGCGCAGGTCGCCGAGCCGCTGTACCCGGCCGGGGATCTGCTCGGGATCGTCCCCGAGGACTTGAAGATCCCGTTCGATCCGCGCGAGATCATCGCCCGGGTTGTCGACGGCAGTGATTTCGACGAGTTCAAGCCGCTGTACGGGGCGAGCCTCGTGACCGGTTGGGCGGAGATCCACGGCTATCCGGTCGGCATCATCGCCAACGCCCGCGGCGTGCTGTTCAGTGAGGAGGCGCAGAAGGCCACCCAGTTCATCGAGCTGGCGAACCGCTATGACACGCCGCTTCTGTTCATGCACAACACGACCGGCTACATGGTCGGCTCGGAGTACGAGCAGGGCGGCATCATCAAGCACGGTTCGATGATGATCAACGCGGTCTCCAACTCGGAGGTCCCGCACCTGTCGCTCATCACGGCCGCCTCGTACGGTGCCGGACACTACGGGATGTGTGGCCGCGCGTTCGGTCCGCGGTTCCTGTACAGCTGGCCCAGCGCCAAGTCCGCGGTGATGGGCGCCCAGCAGCTCGCCGACGTCGTGACCTCGGTCGCCGCCGCGGCCTCGGCCGCGCGTGGCGAGGAGATGGATCCGGCGACGATCGACGGCCTCAAGACCGCGATCGCCGACCAGATCGAGAAGGAGTCTCTGCCGGCGTTCCTGTCGGGGATGCTCTACGACGACGGCGTGATCGACCCCCGTGACACCAGGACCGTGCTGGGGCTCAGCCTGTCCGCGATCCACTCTGCTGAGGTCGCCGGCACGAGCCGCTTCGGCGTCTTCCGGATGTGAGGAATCAGACCATGACCACACACGACTTCGCTCCCGCGACGCCGTCGCCCACCTCACCGTCGGGCGCGGGTGCCGCGCCGACCACGACGACGAGGCCGATCACCTCCGTTCTGGTGGCCAACCGCGGCGAGATCGCCCGTCGCGTCCACCACACGGCCCGGACGCTGGGGATGACCACGGTGGCCGTCTTCTCCGATGCCGACGCCGATGCCCCTCACACCCGCGAGGCGGACGCGGCGGTGCGGCTGCCCGGTCACACACCGGCCGAGACCTATCTGCGGGGTGACCTGGTGATCGCCGCTGCCGAGGCGGCCGGAGCCGATGCGATCCACCCCGGATACGGTTTCCTGTCCGAGAACGCCGGATTCGCCCGCGATGTCATGGCGGCCGGTCTGACCTGGATCGGGCCGCCGGTGGCCGCGATCGAGGCGATGGGTTCCAAGATCGAGGCCAAGAAGATGATGGCCGCCGCGGGCGTGCCGATGCTGGGCGATCTCGAGCCCGCCGACGTCACCGAGGACATGTTGCCGGTGCTGGTCAAGGCCTCCGCCGGTGGAGGTGGGCGCGGCATGCGCGTCGTCCGCGCGCTCGACGCGCTGCACGACGAGATCGCGGCCGCACGGCGTGAGGCCAGGTCGGCGTTCGGCGACGACGCGGTCTTCTGCGAGCGGTACCTCGGGCGTGGCCGGCACATCGAGGTCCAGATCATGGCCGATTCCCACGGCACCGTCTGGGCGGTGGGGGAGCGGGAGTGCTCCATCCAGCGCCGGCACCAGAAGGTGATCGAGGAGGCGCCGAGCCCGCTGGTCGAGCGCACCCCGGGTATGCGGGAGAAGCTCTACCGCGCGGCCCGCGACGCCGCCGCGGCGATCGGTTACACCGGCGCCGGAACGGTCGAGTTCCTGGCGACCGATGACGGCGAGTTCTTCTTCCTCGAGATGAACACCCGCCTGCAGGTGGAGCATCCGGTCACCGAGGCCACCACGGGCCTGGACCTCGTGGCGCTCCAGTTGGACGTGGCCGCGGGGTTGCCGCTGCCGTCGGCCGAACCGCCGGCCACCCACGGCTGGTCGGTGGAGGCACGGCTGTACGCCGAGGACCCGGCCAGCGACTACACGCCCGGTTCCGGAACCCTCTGGGCGCTCGACGTACCCGGAGTCTCCTCGCGGTTCACCGGACCGCACCGCCCGGGCATCCGCCTGGACAGCGGTGTCGAGCCCGGCCCGGACGGCGCGGAGATCGGCGTCCACTACGACCCGATGCTGGCCAAGGTCATCTCCTACGGCCGCACCCGCTCCGAGGCCTGCGCGACGCTCGCCGGGGCACTCGCCCGCGCCCGGGTCCACGGGTTGACCACCAACCGGGCCCAGCTCGTGCGCGTGCTCCGCCACCCGGAGTTCGTGGCCGGGAACCTGTCCACGGCGTTCCTCGACGACCACGGCGCCGCAGAACTCGCCGCGCCGTTGGCCGACGACGAGACCGTGCGCATCTCGGCGCTGGCCGCCGCGATCGTCTCCGGAACCGCGGAGCATGCCGCCGGCCCGGTGGCGCTGGCCCCTGCCGGCTTCCGCAACGTGGGCCGGGCGCTGCAGACCCGCACCTTCCGGGTCGGTGAGGACGAGCTCGAGGTGTCCTACCTCCGCGGCCGCGCCGGCATCCGCCCGGCCGACGAGGACCTGGCCTCAGTGGTGACGATCTGCTCCGGCACCGCCCACTCCCTCGATGTAGAGCTCCGCGGGGTGCGCCGCACACTCGAGGTGACCCGGTACGCGCGCCCCGGGTACGCCACGCGCGTCGAGGTCGACTCGCCGCTCGGTCCGGTCTCGCTCACGGAGCCGCCGCGTTATGCCGACCCTTCGACCGAGGTCGCCGCCGGATCGCTGCTCGCCCCCATGCCGGGCGCGGTCATCCGCGTCGCCGTCTCGGTCGGCGACACGGTCACCGCGGGCCAGCCGCTGCTGTGGATGGAGGCAATGAAGATGGAACACACCATCTCCGCCACCGCGGACGGGGTGATCGCCGAACTGCCCGTGGCGGTGGGCGACCAGGTGGCCGCGGGCGCCGTCCTCGTCGTCGTCACCGAACCCGACACCGACACGACCGGCGGGAGCGGCCCCACCACGGGCGCCACCTCCGCGACCGGCCGCCCCGCCACCGACCCCCAACAG
>CAMNYG010000251.1 GCA_946570335.1 uncultured Dietzia sp.
TTTTCGGTTCGCCGCCCTGCGGCTTGCCTGGCGTCGGCACGGGGCGGTTGAGTGCGCTCTTGGCCTCCTGCTCGGTGCCCATCGAGTTGTAGAGATCGAAACCGACGAACGACAGGAACCGGTAGGTCATGTACGGCGCGAACCCGGCCAACGCCATCAGCACGACCCCGGCGAGCGGGTCGGCGATGTTCGACAGGTCGGCGTCGATCGGGGCCGACACCTGGGTCACCGCGACCAGCAGAATCACGACGAGCACGAGCTTGGACAAGATGAGCGCGAGAACGAACATCGCCCACTTGGAGATCCAACCGCGCGTGGCATCCCACGACGCCCCGGAGAACGCAAACGGGGCGAGCACGACCGCGACCAGCAGCAGCGCCTTGCGGATAAGAAGCGACAGCCACACGATCGCGGCGGCGGCAATGGCCAAGGCCGCGAGGAAGATGGTCAGGATCGCTCCGACTCCGGGAGCGCCCACGTTCAATGCGGTCAGCCCGGCGACGAGAATGGCGATCTTGTCGCCCATCGTTTCGGTGGTTTCCCCGGCGGCCTGGATGATCCCGACTGCGAGTTGGTCGGTGATCTCCAGCAGCAGCGCTACCAGCGTGATGACGACGAACGACCCGAGCACGCTCTTGGCCAGTCCGAGGGCGGCGCGGGAGAGGGCGGCGGGTTCTCGGCGGATCATGCCGGTGATCAGTTGCAGGCAGAAGAACAGCAGCATGACGAACACGGCTATCCCGAAGATCAGGTTGTAGACGCCCACGTACTCGCCGCTGGTGACGTCGACCATCGTCGTTGTGTCGAAGACCGTCCAGACGGCCTCGAACAGCCAACCGGCGGCTTCACCCATCGCGCTGGCGAGCCAGTCGAACGGGGCCGAGATCAACGTCGCGGCGGCTTCACCGGCGACGTCGCAAACGCTGGAAATGACGGGGATATCGCACACGCCCATCACGAGCCTCCTCGTGGATCGGAGTTGTTGTTGATGGGTGGGTTCAGACGGCTTGGCCGACGCCCCAGAAGAAGTTGATGAGCGTCACGGACGCGCCACAGACGACGGCGGCACCGCACGAGATCAAGACGCCGATCTTGCCCCTGCCCGCGAGATGCGGGTTGGACGAGTTGGAGCCGTAGGCCCAGATGATCGCGCTGACGATCAGCGCCAGAACGCTGAGGATCAGGCCCACGGTCATGACTGCGCCGACGATGACGCGCAGCTGCTCGATTCCCGGCAAGCCGCTGGAGTTGGGGTCGATGTCGATCACGGCAGTTCTCCTTCACGAAGCGATGGGTGGTTCTGCCGTCAGGTGCTCTCCGCTGCCACGCACGCCAAAGAGCGCCCCCCTCGGAGGGGCGGGCGCTCACAAGAGGGCCGTGGGGGTCAGAGTTGCTGGCCGATGCCGATCAGCCAGTTCATCCACGCGACACCGGCCCCGGCCAGGACTGCGCCGCCGAGAGAGACCAGCACTCCGACGCGGCCCTTGGATGCGGCGGCATAGTTGCCGGTGCTCGATGAGACCGCCCAGATGATCGCCGAAACGATCACCATCAACACGGCGATCACGAGGGCGAACATCAGCAGCGCCCCGACGACCTCCCGGAGATCGCCGATACCGGCCAGCCCGTCGAAATCGGGAAACACGTCCATGACGCACCCGCTACTTCACCGTGACGTGGAGGTGGTCGTAGTGCCCACCCGTCACGTTGTCGGGGTCGTGCATCCCGCCGCCGTTGTATGGCCGCCAACCCTCAGAATCGCGCGAGAGCGACCATATTTTGCCTTGCCAGATCAGGTACTCGACGCCGAGCGCTTCGGCGTGGGTCTGCATCCACTCGGTGACTTGCCAGCCGTAGTCGAGCTGCTCAGCGGTCGGGTACTGACCGATCGTGTTGCCGAACGTCAGATCGCACGCACGCCCCAAGGGATGCTCCGATTGGGTCCCGGGCCGAGGTGAGTAACAGCCCCAGCCGGTGTCGGGGAACTGGGCGATGGTCTGCTCGTACAGGTGCAGCATCCGGGCGGTGATCTGCCCGGTCGAGGTCGGGTCGTCGACCAGCCTGTCCGGGTCGTCGCCGTCGAACGGTGCCGGGTCACCGGCGGTGCCGGTGCTGTTACCGCAGCCGTCCGGAGGCCCGACCGAGGCTTCGGGGAGGTCGGGGGCGTTGTGCTGGTTCAGCCACGCTGCGGGATCGACCTGTTCGCCGTTGGTGCCGCCGGGTCGAACCTCGAAGTGTAGGTGTGCGCCGGTGCTTCGCCCACTCGACCCGACATCGCCGATGTGCTGGCCTGCGCGCACGCGATCTCCGACCGAGACGTGAATGCCGTGTTGCCACATATGCGCGTAGCCGGTGGCGACGGTCTGCCCGTCGATGGTGTGCTCGATGATGATGAGACCGCCGTAGCCGCCGGAGAACTCGGCGACGGTCACCGTGCCGTCTGCGGCGGCGAGGATGGGGGTGCCGTCAGCTGCGCCGAGGTCGAGGCCGGAGTGATAGGAGGTCTCGCCGGTGAATGGGTCGCTGCGATACCCGAACTCGCTGGTGACGACCCACGTTCCCTCGGGCAGCGGGAACACGACC
Source organism: uncultured Dietzia sp. (assembly GCA_946570335.1). GTDB lineage: Bacteria > Actinomycetota > Actinomycetes > Mycobacteriales > Mycobacteriaceae > Dietzia. The sequence continues at coordinate 2,584 of CAMNYG010000251.1, forward strand.
CGCGAGGACTCCGCGACCTGGCCAATTGTCACCAGGTAGGGGGCAGTCGCGCTGGCCGGGCCACCAGAGCCAGTGAGCGTGTTGAGGATGGTGAGCGCGACCGGCTCGTAGTTGTTGTACCTATCGGGGTAAGCCGAGACCTCGACGGCCTGAGCCGCCTCGCCCTTGCCCATCTGCTGCCAGCCGGGAATGTCGAGCAGGCCACGCGGACTCGGGTAGTTGGGGCCGTCCGGCCCGCCGTAGAACGCTCTCGCCTGATAGGTGGCGTCCATGAGCTCGGCGACCGTTCCCCACCCGGACTGCGGGCGCATCTGGAACAACCCGAGCGAGTCGTGGTCTGAGCCGTCGCCGTCGTTCGGATAGTCGGCGCTCTCGGGGTACGCCGAGGTGTTCGACAGCATCCGCAGGCTGGATTCGGTGAGGGCTGCCATGAGCGCGATCTGGATGCCGTCGCGCCCCACCCCGTCGATGCCGGAACCGATCTCGATGATGGTGGCCGCGTGCGTGAGTTGCTGCCGGTTGAGCGTGATGGTCTCGCCGTTCGCGGTGGTCGCCGTGAGCGAGTCGGGAATGTTCCCCACGGTGATGCCGGTGCCGTCGATGGTGCACTCGGCGTTCGCGGCGGGGTTCATCAGCACACCGATTGCCAGCAGGCCGACGAACGGGCCGAGCAGGAGCAGCAGGGCCAGCGCGATCGCTACCTTCTTCATGGTCATGGCCTCCCTGTCAGCGCAGCGGCTGGTCGAGCATCGACAGGCGCAGCAGGTAGCACGACGGCACCGCACCGGCATCCGGTGCGCTGGTCTCGCTCTGGCTGCCGGTCGGCGGGTCGTCGGGTGGGCAGGCGAGGAAGATCGTGAACGCCACCGGGTGCTCGGAAGTCACGGGTTCGTCGTTCCAGATGCCCGCGCGGTGCCGGGTGCCCTCGATCGTGATAGCGGTCGCCCCGACTGGGAGTTGGCCGGGCCGGGCTTGCTCGACCGCCCCAGCCCACTGCTCGGGCACGTAAGCATCGGTGATCGTCAGGTGCTGGCTCGTGCTGTA
>CAMNYG010000252.1 GCA_946570335.1 uncultured Dietzia sp.
TGGGTGACGTGTTCGAGGCATTCTTCGGCGGCGGTGCCGGCGGGGGCGGACGTGGCCCGCGCAGCCGCGTCCAGCCCGGCTCGGACGCGCTCATCCGCGTGAATCTGACCCTGGACGAATGCGCCACCGGCGTCACCAAGGAGATCACCGTCGACACGGCGGTACTGTGCGAGACCTGTCACGGCAAGGGCTCGGCCTCCGACGCCCCGCCGGCGACCTGTGGCATGTGCCAGGGGCAGGGCGAGATCCAGTCCGTGCAGCGTTCGCTGCTGGGCAACATTATGACCAGCCGCCCGTGCCCGACCTGTGCGGGCACCGGCGAGATCATCACCGACCCGTGTGGCGAGTGCACCGGTCAGGGCCGCGTGCGCAAGCGTCGCACCGTCTCGGCCAAGATCCCCGCTGGCGTGGGCGGCGGCATGCGTATCCGCCTGTCCGGCCAGGGCGAAGTCGGCCCCGGCGGCGGTCCGGCCGGTGACCTGTACATCGAGGTCAACGAGCGCACCCACCCGGTGTTCGTCCGCGACGGCGAGGACCTGCACTGCACAGTGCGAGTTCCGGTGGTGGACGCGATGCTCGGCGGCACAGTCGGACTGGAGACCGTGACCGGTGATCCGCTCGAGATCGAGATCCCGGCCGGCACCCAGCCCGGCCACACCGTCACCCTGAGCGGTCGCGGCATGCCGCGGGTGCGCGGCGGCGGTGCGGGCGACCTCACTGTGCACATGGAGGTCGTGGTCCCGGAGAAGCTCGACCGGAAGCGTCGTGACCTGGTGGAGCAGCTGCGCCGTCTGGACAGCGACTCGGCCGAGGTCGTGAGCGAGGACACCGCCCACCGCGGCGGCCTGTTCTCCCGACTGCGCGACGCCGTCGCCGGTCACTGACTCCCGTGACCCCGTCGTTGTTCCGGGTGGAGGCCGTTCCCGCGGTGGGACACACGGTGGTGCTCGACGGCGCCGAGGGGCGCCACGCCGGCAACGCGATGCGGGTCCGGCCGGGGGAGCCGATCCGCGTGGGTGACGGCCGTGGGGCCGTGGCCGACTGTGTGGTGACGACGACGAGCCCGGGCGTCGTGGAGGCCGAGGTCCTCGCCCGGTCGGACGTCCCACGCCCGGTTCCGGAGGTCACTGTCGTCCAGGCGCTGCCCAAGTCGGAACGATCCGAACTGGCGGTGGAGTTGGCCACGGAGGCCGGCGCGGACCGTATCCTGCCGTGGCAGGCCGAACGATGCGTGAGCCGGTGGACGGGACCGAAGATCGAGAAGGGCCGCACGAAGTGGACCAACGCGGCACGGGCCGCGGCCAAGCAGTCGCGGCGGCCCCACGAGCCCGAGATCGGTGAGCTCCTGGACTCGGCGGCGCTGACCCGACTCGTGGCCGACGAGGTCAGCGAGGGTGCGCGCGTCCTGATCCTCCACGAGGAGGGTGCCGTTCCCTTCGCCGAGGCGGTGGCGGCCCCGACCCCCGGGCTGACCGCCCCGGCCCCCGGGGTGGACGGGCTGCCGGTGAGCGTTGTCGTCGTCGTCGGACCCGAGGGCGGTGTCTCCGACGCCGAGATCGCCGCATTCACCGACGCCGGTGCCCGCGCCGTCGTCCTGGGCCCGGAGGTCCTGCGCACCTCCACCGCGGCGGCCGTCGCACTGGGGGCGCTCGGCGTTCTCACCCCGAGATGGGCCGGTGCGGGGACTACACTCGGGGCAAACGCACCACACCACGGGAAGTGATCCACGTAAGCACCCCAGACACCGACACCGTCCGCACGGTGGTCCAACTCGATCCCGATCTGGCGATGGCGGTGCTCGGCACGGCCGACGCCAACCTGCGCGCTCTCGAGGAGCTGCTCACCGCCGACCTGCACGTCCGCGGCGGCACCATGACCGTCTCGGGGGACCCCACGGCCGTCGACACCGCCTCGCGCGTCGTCGCGGACCTCCTGCGGCAGGCCCGCAAGGGCGTGGAGATCACCCCCGCCTCGGTGCGCCGATCGGTCGAGATCCTCGACGGCTCCGGCCCTCTCACCGCTGAAGAGGTGCTGGGCACCGACGTCCTCTCGCGCCGTGGCGGCATGATCCGGCCCAAGACGCTCGGGCAGAAGCGGTACGTCGACGCGATCGACGAACACACCATCTCGTTCGGGCTGGGCCCCGCCGGCACCGGAAAGACCTACCTCGCCATGGCCAAGGCCGTCGCCGCGCTGCGCGCCAAGGAGGTCAGCCGCATCATCCTCACTCGACCCGCCGTGGAGGCGGGGGAGCGGCTGGGCTATCTGCCCGGCACCCTGCACGAGAAGATCGACCCGTACCTGCGGCCACTGTTCGACTCGCTGCACGACATGATGGACCCCGAGACCATCCCCAAGCTCATGGCGGCCGGGGTGATCGAGGTGGCGCCGCTGGCGTACATGCGCGGGCGCACACTCAACGACTCGTTCATCGTGCTCGACGAGGCCCAGAACACCACGCCCGAACAGATGAAGATGTTTCTCACGCGACTGGGCTTCGGCTCCAAGATCGTCGTGACCGGCGACATCACCCAGATCGACCTGCCCGGCGGGCAGCGTTCCGGGCTGAAGGTGGTGCGTGAGATCCTCTCCGGGGTCGAGGGCATCCATTTCTCGGAGCTCACCTCGGAGGACGTCGTGCGGCACGCGCTGGTCGGCCGGATCGTGGACGCCTACGCCAGACACGAGGCGCGTCGGGAGAAGGCCGGCAAGAAAACTGAATCACACAAGAACAGGGAGCAGCGCCGCCGATGAGCATCGAGGTCGCCAACGAGTCGGGCGTGGGGGTCGATGAGGCCGAACTCATCGATGTGGCCGCGTTCGTGATCGCACGCATGGACGTCCACCCCGCCGCCGAGTTGTCCATCACGCTCGTGGACAAGGACACCATGGCCGATCTCCACGTGACGTGGATGAACCTGCCCGGACCGACCGACGTCATGAGTTTCCCGATGGACGAGCTCGCCCCCGGCGGTCGTCCCGACCTCCCCGAGCCCGGGCCGGCTATGCTCGGCGACATCGTCCTGTGCCCGGCCTTCGCCGCAGACCAGGCCGCCAGTTCCGGCCACCCGCTCGCGCACGAGCTGGCGCTGCTCACCGTCCACGGTTGCCTGCACCTGCTGGGCTACGACCACGCGGAGCCCGCCGAGGAGCGGGAGATGTTCGGCCTGCAGAACGAGCTGTTGGCCGAGTGGTACGACCACCGGGACGAGCGACCGGCGGGGGACGCCTGAGTCGTGGACGAGACGATCCTCGCGGCGATCGGCGCCGTCCTGCTCATCCTCACCGCCGGACTGTTCTCAGCCATCGACGCCGCCCTGAGCACCGTGTCGGTGGCGCGTGTGGAGGAGATGGCCAAGGAGGGCCGGTACGGGGCCGCGCGACTGTCCACGATGCTGAAGCAGCGGCCCCGCTACATCAACGTGTCGGTACTGCTGCACCTGGTGAGCCTGGTGGCCACCGCGGTGCTGTTCACGGTCGTGTTCAACGACCTCATCGACTCGTCGGCGTGGGCGCTGGTGACCGCCGCCGCCGTCACCACGGTCGCCGCGTACGTGGTGGCCGGGGTCGGCCCGCGCACGCTGGGCCGCCAGCACGCCTATTCGATCGCGCTGGGCTCGGCCG
>CAMNYG010000253.1 GCA_946570335.1 uncultured Dietzia sp.
CACCCACGCACTGGTGTCGGGCGCCCTGGGCGGGGCCGGCGGCTGCTGACGGCGGCGACCGGGTGGGCGACGCCGGTCTCGTTCAGGCGTTGTCGTCCGTGTTGCGCTGCTTGTGCGCCTGCATGAGCTCGTAGCCGTCGCGCAGGCTCAGCCCGGGATACGCCACGCGGAGTCGGCGAACCAGGTCGACGTTCCCGGTCGACTCCCGGGCGAACGCGTCGACCTCGGCCGCGGTGATCTCGGCGTGGATGTGCCGCGAGCGATCGGCCGCGCGGCCTGACAACCACCACTGATGCACCGCCAAGCCCAGCAGCAGCACCGCGAGCGCACCCCAGAGCAGTACGTCCACGACGGTGGGATCTCCCTGGACCACCGAGAATCCCAGGATGGTCAGCGCGCTCACCCCGCCGATCGCGGTGACGGCCGTGTACGCGACGGTCTGAAAACTCCGCGACCGTTTGCCGTCGGTCATCGGGTGGCTGCGGCGTCGTCGTCGTGGTCATCCGACCCGGAGGCCCGACCGCCCACGCCGACGTCACCCCCGGCCTCGGAGAGCCGACGCTCGACGCGCTCCACCTTCCCGGTCAGCTCTCCGCTGCGCCCCGGTCGCAGGTCCGCCTTGAGCACCAGACTCACGCGTGGCGACACGGCCAGGACCGCGTCGGTGGCGGCGCGGATGACGGGCATGACCTCGTCCCACTCGCCCTCGATGGTGGTGAACATCGAGGTGGTCTCGTGGGGCAGGCCCGACTCGCGCACGACTCGCACGGCCTCCGCGACCGCCTCGCTCATGGAGGCGGAGTCGTCAGCCGTGGTGGTGGGGGCTACGGAGAACGCGAACAGCATGCGGACACCGTAAACCCGTCAGTGCCTCGACACGCTCTGGGGGACCCCGGGTGTGAACCCGGCCTCAGCCAGAAGTTCGCGGACGCGGGGTATCACTTTACGCCCGTAGAGGTCGATGGACGTCAGGAGATCCTCGTGCGGGACGGGGCCGGAGGCGTACTTGAGGTCGAAGCGGTCCAGCCCGAGGGTGCGGATGGTGGTGGCCATCTTCTGCGCGACCGTCTCCGGCGAGCCGACGTACATGGCGCCGGAGCGGGCCTCGCGGTGGAAGTCGGCCTCGCCGGCATCGCCCCAGCCACGCTCGCGACCGATCTGGTTCCGGTTGGTCAGCCAGTGCGGCATGGCCAGTTCTGTGGCGCGGGCGTCCGTCTCGGCGATGAAGCCGGGCGAGTGGACGGCGATCGGCAGGCGCGGCGCATCCGGGCCCGAGAGTTGCGCGTTGGCCTCGCGGTACAGGTCGGCGAAAGGCGCGAACCGGCCGGCGGGACCGCCGATGATCGCGAGCATGAGCGGCATCCGGTAGCGGGCCGCGCGCACGACGGACTCGGGGCTGCCACCCACGGCGATCCACGAGGCGAGCCCGCCTTCGGTTCTGGGGTAGACGTGCTGACCGACGAGAGGAGGCCGCAGCTCACCGGACCAGGTGACGGGCTCCTCGGGCAGCAGCGCCGAGAACAGGTCGAGCTTCTCGGTGAACAACTGCTCGTATTGCTGCAGGTCAAAACCGAAAAGCGGGAACGACTCGGTGAACGAGCCGCGGCCGAGCACCACCTCGGCGCGGCCGTTGGACAGCGCGTCGATGGTGGAGAACCGCTGGAAGACGCGGATGGGGTCGTCGCTGGACAGCACGGTCACGGCCGAGCCGAGCGTGATGCGCCGCGTGCGGGTGGCGATGCCGGCCAACACGACGTCCGGGGCGGAGACGGCGAAGTCGGGCCGGTGGTGCTCGCCGACGCCGAACGCGTCCACGCCCACCCGGTCCGCCAGTACGCCCTGTTCCACGACATCGCGCAGGACCTGCGCCTGATGGACGGGCCTGCCGGCACGGTCGACGGTGACGTCGCCGAAGGTGTCGAGGCCGAAGGCGACCTGCCCCGGGGAGATGCCGTGGGCGGGGGCGGGGTTGTTCATACAGCCACTATAGATGATGCGTCAACCATAAGGGCGGGGGCCAGCCATCGGCACGAGAGTCGGCGCGGCCGCTTTCGCACCGCCGGCTCAGCGGTAGGGCCCGCGCCGCGGGGGGGCAAGCTGTTGACGCCCGTCAACACCGGGGCCATAGTGTGACTTATTGCATAGTTTCGCGGCACAGCCGGCGCAGGCCGACCTTCGCCGCATACCGGGCCCTACTGGCGAAGAGGTTCTCCATGACATCCACTCCGACGGTCGCCGTGATCGGCGCGGGCATCAGCGGCCTGACCACGCTGAAGATGCTCGAGGACTACGGGATCGAGGCGGTGTGCTTCGAGGCCTCGGACAGGATCGGCGGGAACTGGGCGTTCGACAATCCCAACGGCAGCTCGAGCGCCTACCGCTCCCTGCACATCGACACCTCCAAGCACCAGCTGAGCTTTCGCGACTTCCCCATGCCGGAGGAGTTCCCCGACTTCCCGCATCACACCCAGATCAAGCAGTACCTCGACGACTACGCGGAGGCCTTCGACCTGCTCCGCTCCATCGAGTTCGAGACCCGGGTACAGCACGCCGAGCGCCTGCCCGAGGGCGGTTGGGAGCTCACACTCGACCGCACCGGTGCCGCGGCAGGCGACGGAGCCGCGGGCGGGACGGCCGAAACGCGCAGGTTCGACCTGCTGGTGGTGGGCAACGGCCATCACTGGGATCCGCGCTTCGCCGACTTCCCGGGTGAGTTCACCGGCGAGATGATCCACTCCCACGCCTACATCGACCCGTGGGATCCCCTACACCTCATGGACAAGAAGATCCTGGTGGTGGGCATCGGCAACAGCGCCGCCGACATCGCGGTGGAGCTGTCGTCGAAGATCATGCGCAACGAGGTGGTGCTGTCCACCCGCTCGAGCGCGTGGATCGTGCCCAAATACATCGCCGGTAAGCCGGCCGACAAGTACTTCGCCACCCTGCCGTACGTGCCGTACGCGTGGCAGCGCAGAGTGATCCAGATGATGCAGCCCCTGTCGGCGGGCACCCCGGAGGGGTACGGCCTGCCCAAACCCAACCACAAGTTCTTCGAGGCACACCCCACCCAGTCGGTCGAACTGCCGCTTCGCCTGGGCTCGGGCGATGTCACCGCCAAGGGTGACATCGCGAGACTGGACGGCAAGACCGTGCATTTCGCCGACGGCACCAGCGCGGAGTTCGACGTGATGATCCAGGCCACCGGATACAACACCACGTTCCCGTTCTTCGATCGCGACTTCCTCAGCGCGGACGCCAACAACCACGTCCCGCTCTACAAGCGGATGTTCTCGCCGGGCATCGACGATCTGGTGTTGGTCGGTTTCGCGCAGTCCACACCGACCCTGTTCCCGTTCGTCGAGGCGCAGGCTCGTCTGGTGGCCGCGTGGGCCGCCGGCCTGTACGCCACGCCGCCGGTCGAGGAGATGCGTCGGGTGATCGTGGAAGACGAGAAGAAGTACATCGGCCACATGCTCGACACCCCCCGCCACCAGCAGCAGGTCGACTACTTCCTGTACGAGCACGACATGCGCACCAAGGAGATCCCCCGGGGCCTCGAACGGGCCCGGGCCCAGGGTGCGACCGGTCGGACGCGGGTCACCGCATGAGCCCCGCCGCCCAGT
>CAMNYG010000254.1 GCA_946570335.1 uncultured Dietzia sp.
GGTGGGGCTGGTGTAGGTCAGCGGGGGACATCGGGCTGGATTCGCAGCACGTGCAGCGAGGTGGCGAGCCCGTCGTACTGCGCCACCAACTGCACCAGCGCCACCAATTCGGACGAGCTCAGGTGCGAGGAGAGTTCGGCCCAGGTGTCGTCGGAAATATCCTTCGACCGCACCAGCTCATCAACTGCGACCAGGATCGACCGGAGCCTGTCCGTCCACTGCGCAGAGGCAGGATCCTGGGTGGTGCGGGCGATTTCGTCGTCGTCGAGACCCACGCTCGCCCCGATGCGCTCGTGGTGCGCGCGCTCGTAGACGCTGCCCCGCACATGCGCGATGCGCAGGATCACCAGTTCGGTGGTGCGGCGATCGAGGATTCCGAACGGCATCATCATCCCCGAGTACGCGAGCCAGGCCGGGAACAGGCGGCGCGCGTGGCCGAGCGTGGCGAACAGATGGACGTCACGCTTGCCGGTGACCCGCGCGCCAAGACGGTTGACCGCCCAACCGACCGGACCGAGCTCGCGGAGACCACCGGGGCGGATGCGCGGGGTCGAGCCCGTCGAGCGCCGGCCCGCAGGGGTGCCGGAGTCGGGGTATGTGGCAGGACCGGTGCCGGAGGTGGGGGTGTCGGCGTCGTTGTCGGCGGGGCTGCTGCTCGGCTGGCTCATGACCGCAAGGGTAGGGCAGAGGAGCGGTCAAAGAAGTCGGCTTCGTCGGGCTGGGCGGGGGAGCCAAGCTGCGCGGGTTTGGTCGGGCTGGGCGGGTGAGCCGGGCTATGCGGGGGAGCCGGGCTCGTCGAGAAGATACGGAGACAATGACGAGCGATGGGCGTCGACCGACAGCGTCCGGTTGAGTGGAGGGAACGCGCGCTGGGGGCACGCCGGGCGCTCGCACATCCTGCACCCCGCGCCGATCTTGGTGGCCGCCTCCGTGTCGTTCAGATCCAGTCCCTGCGAATACACGGTGCGGTGGGCGTGCCGGGCCTCGCAGCCCAGACCTATCGCGAAGGTCTTGCGTGACTGGCCGAACCGCATCGGACGCGTGGTGACGGTGCGCGAGACCCACAGGTGAAGCCTGCCGTCGGGGGTCTCGGCGACCTGGCGCATGATCTTGCCCGGGAACGAGAACGTCTCGTAAATGTTCCACAGCGGGCACGTGCCGCCCGACGTCGTGAAATGCACGCCCGACGCCGATTGGCGCTTGGACATGTTCCCGGCGCGATCGACCCGCACGAAGCTGAACGGAACCCCCGCGGCACCCGGCCGCTGCAGTGTGGACAGGCGGTGGCAGACCGTCTCGTATCCGGTGGCGTGGAAGGTCATCAGGCGCTCGACGTCGTACCGGAAGTCCTCCGCGGTGTCGAGAAACCGCTGGTACGGCATCAGGATGGCGGCCGCGAAATAGTTGGCCAGACCGCGCAGGGCCAGTGCCTCGGCGGCGGGGGAGCTGAAGGCGCCGTCGGCGACGAGCTGGTCGAGCAGGTCACCGTGCTCGAGGAAGGCCAGCTCCGAGGCGACGCGGAACGCCTGCTGTCCGGCGGTCAGATGCGCGGACAGGTCGAGCCGCCGCTCCTCGGCCGAGAACCGGTGCCACAGACCGTCGGGCAGATCGACGCGGCGGGCCACCCGCACGTCGTGCGTCTCCGACAGGCGGTTCTCCAGCTCGGTTCGCACATCGCCACGGTTCATCCGGATCCGGTTGGTGAGCTCCTCGGCGGCGGTGTCCAGCGAATCGATGTAGTTCTGGCGCTGGTAGAAGTAGTCCCGTACCTCCTCATGCGGCATAGCCAGCGCGGAATGATCCACCTCGTCGGCGAGCGCATTGCGGTCCTCGGTCAGCGCCGCCAACAGATCGGCCGAGTTCCGATAGCGCTGGTTGAGAACCGCGAAGGCCCGGGCCAGCGACGGGTGGGCCCGGACGAGATCCACCACATCGGAGGCCGGGATCCCCGCGGACACCTGAGGGTCGGCCAGGGCCTCGGTGAGTTCGGCGATCAAGCGGGTGTCGGCGTCCGAGGCGAAAAACGTCGAGTCGACTCCGTAGACCTCTGACAGCGTCGTGAGAACACGGGAAGTGATGGGCCGGGCATCCTTCTCCAACTGGTTGAGGTAGCTGGCCGACAGTCCCAGAGAGGCGGCGAACGCGGCCTGGGTCAGGCCGTGCTCCTCGCGGAGGCGGCGCAGTCGCGCGCCCATGTGTGTGGCGGTCATCCGGGTGTCTCCTAGCGTTCGCGTGGCGTGCCCCACATTCTTCGCAAAGTTTGCAAAAGAGGCAAGGAAACTCGCCAGATTCGCACTACCTGCAGGTAGACGCGGTGCGCATCGTGTGGCACTGTGGTTTCCGTACAGGATCTCGAACTCGCAATTGTGCGAACTCGAGTCCGCCCCCGAGACAGAAAAGAGTTGCGATGTCGAACGTCGGCAAGGCGCGTACCGCTGAAGAGATCCAGCACGACTGGGACACGAACCCCCGCTGGAAGGGCATCACCCGTAACTACACCGCTCAGCAGGTCGCCGATCTGCAGGGCACCGTCGTCGAGGAGCACACGCTCGCCCGTCGTGGCGCGGAGATCCTCTGGGACAAGGTCAACAACAAGGACTTCGTCAACTCCCTCGGTGCCCTGACGGGTAACCAGGCCGTGCAGCAGGTCCGCGCCGGCCTCGAGGCCGTGTACCTCTCCGGCTGGCAGGTCGCCGGCGACGCCAACCTGTCGGGCCACACCTACCCGGACCAGTCGCTGTACCCGGCCAACTCGGTGCCGACGGTCGTGCGGCGCATCAACAACGCTCTGCTGCGTGCCGACGAGATCGCCCGCATCGAGGGTGACACCTCGGTGGAGAACTGGCTCGCCCCGATCGTGGCCGACGCCGAGGCCGGCTTCGGCGGCGCCCTGAACGCCTACGAGCTGCAGAAGGCCATGATCGCCGCCGGCGCCGCCGGTGTGCACTGGGAGGACCAGCTCGCGTCGGAGAAGAAGTGCGGCCACCTCGGTGGCAAGGTGCTCATCCCGACCAACCAGCACATCCGGACCCTGACCTCGGCCCGTCTGGCGGCCGACGTCGCGAACGTCCCGTCCGTGATCATCGCGCGGACCGACGCGGAGGCCGCGACGCTCATCACCTCCGATGTCGACGAGCGTGACCGCCCGTTCATCACCGGTGAGCGCACCGCCGAGGGCTTCTACAACGTCAAGAACGGCATCGAGCCCTGCATCGAGCGCGCCAAGGCCTACGCCCCGTACGCCGACCTCATCTGGATGGAGACGGGCACCCCGGACCTGGAGTACGCCAAGCAGTTCGCCGAGGCCGTCAAGGCCGAGTACCCGGACCAGCTCCTGGCCTACAACTGCTCGCCCTCCTTCAACTGGAAGGCGAACCTGGACGACGAGACTATCGCCAAGTTCCAGAAGGAGCTCGGCGCGATGGGCTTCAAGTTCCAGTTCATCACCCTGGCCGGTTTCCACTCGCTCAACTACGGCATGTTCGACCTGGCCTACGGCTACGCCCGCAACCAGATGACCTCGTTCGTCGAGCTGCAGCAGCGCGAGTTCAAGGCCGCCGAGGAGCGTGGCTTCACCGCCGTCAAGCACCAGCGCGAGGTCGGCGCCGGCTACTTCGACC
>CAMNYG010000255.1 GCA_946570335.1 uncultured Dietzia sp.
GTGTCCGGATCTCGTGCCACAGCGAGATCCCGCACTCCCGTGGTCTGGGGTCGTCGGCATCCGCCGCCGTGGGTGGGCTGGTCGCGGCCAACGGTCTGATGGGGGATGTCCTGACGACCGAGCATCTGGTGCAGCTGTCCGGTGAGTTCGAGGGACACCCGGACAACGCCGCGGCCAGCGTGCTCGGCGGAGTGGTGGTCTCCTGGACCGAGCGCACGGCCACCGCGGTGAACTATCGCGCCGTCCGGATGGACATTGATCCCTCGATCGTCGCGACCGTCCTGGTGCCGTCCGAGACATCCTCGACCGCGCAGACCAGGGGACTGCTCCCCGCGAAGGTCCCGCACGAGGACGCCGCGTTCAACGCCAGTCGCGCCGCGCTGATGTCGGTGGCGCTCGCGTCCCGGCCGGAGTTCCTCATGGCGGCGACGGAGGACAGGCTGCATCAGTCGTACCGCGCGCCGGCCCTGGTCGCCACCACGGAGTGGATCACCCGTCTGCGGGGCCGGGGTCTGGCCGCCACCGTGTCGGGTGCCGGCCCGACCGTGTTGGTCCTGGGCACCTCGGGGCTGCCGACCGATCTTCGGGACCTCGCCGAGTCCCAGGGGTGGCGGGCGCTCGATCTCCAGATCGCCGAGGGGGCCCGGGTGGTCTCCACGGAGTAGTTCGCTTCGGAGAGGGCCTCGACCGGGCCGGGTCCGCACCCGCGGCCCGGCCCGGAGACGTTCCCGGCGTCAGCTGCGCGAGCCCGGGGAGATCCTGGTGATCTCGTACTCCCCGGCCGCGTGCCTCGCCCGGATCTCGATCTTGTCGTACTTGCCGACCGTCGTGCGCGGGATGTGATCGACGAACGCCCAGCGATCGGGGCGCTTCCACATCTCGATCACGCCCTCGAGACCCTCCCAGAGGGAGCGTGCGGACGCCGAGGTGACACCGCGCTTGAGGTGTACCAGAACGAGTGGCCGGCTTCCCCAGCGTTCATCCGGGACGCCTATCACGGCGGCGTCGGCAACCCGGTCGTCCCGGAGGACGGCGTGCTCGAGTTCCACGCAGGAGATCAGCTCACCGCCGGAGGCGATGATGTCGTCCACACGGTCCACCACGTCGAGGTAACCCCTGGGCGTGATGCTGGCCATGTCGCCGGTGCGCAACCAGCCGTCGACGAAGCGCTCGGGATCCTGGTCGTGCAGATAACGGGCGGTGACCCAGGGGCCTCGAAGCTGGAGCTCGCCCACTGCCCAGCCGTCGTTGGGCTGGATCCGTCCGGCATCCACGATGCGCGCCTGCACGGCGGCGGGGAATCTGCCCTGCCCGAGAGCTTGTGCGCGTCGGTGGGTGGCCGACGAGTGGGGATCCGGTCGTGCAAATGCCGCGATAGGGCTGGTCTCGGTGAGTCCGTAGGCCTGGATCAGCGTCACGCCGTGGCGTTTGACGAAGGCGTCGAACAATGCCTCCGGCACAGGTGAGCCGCCCACGACCACCTCGGACAGATGGGCCAGGGACTGCGGGTGTGATTCCAGCCGCCGGAGCAGCCGCTGCAGGGTGTCCGGGGTGGTCATGACCTTGTTGGGTCGATGGGTGGCCAGGAGTTCGGCCATATCGGGACCGGTGTGTAGTGCGGCGCCGGGGCGTGGGCGCGCAGCGATGAGACCGGCACCGGACATGAGCGCTGCGTACGGCAACCCCCAGGACATGACGTGGTGCATCGGCACCGTGGTGAGCACGCTGTCCCCACTGCGCAGCGCCGCGCTCTCGGCCATGCACATCTGCATGGAATGTAGCCAGATCGACCGGTGGGTGTAGGCCACCCCCTTGGAATCGCCCGTGGTGCCGGAGGTGTAGGCGATCGCCGCGGCGGAGTTCTCGTCCAGCTCCGGCCAAGGGTAGGTGGTGGACTGTCCGTCGAGCATGGCCTCGAGCGCGTGCACCTGCAAGGGGGTGTCGCCGAGGTCCGCGGGCACCTGGCTGTCCAAGACCACGACGTGGCGCAGCCCCTCGACACGGGCCGCCATCTCAAGGACGGGGGAGAGGACCTCGGGGTCCACCAGGATCACCGAGACCCGGTTGGCCTCGAGTGCCGAGATTATGAAGGAGGGTGAGCGCAGGATGTTGATCGGCAGTGCCACCGCGCCCATCGAGGGCAGTGCGAACACGGCTTCGACGGACTCCGTCCGAATCTCGGAGAGGATCCCCACCACGTCACCGATACCGATACCGAGCTCGGACAATGCGTGTGCGGTGGCTGCTGCCCGGGACGCGATCACGTCGAATCGGACTGTTCGCGGGTGGAACCGGTCACCGAACCCGGTGATGGTGGTGTTCCCGTGGCGTTCCGCACCGTGCTCGAGGATCCGGGAGACGAGCAAGGGCGTGTCCAGCATCGTTCCGAACACGGGGCACCTCCTGCTGGTCGGACGGTCGTGTGCCGTAGGTTACCGCCGTCCCGCTCGCCGGCGGCGCGTGGCCACGCCACGCGAAGGGGGACGTGTACGACGGTGCTCGCAGGTAGTATGCTTGCGGTCAGCTACGGACGCCCGGTCTCATCCGCGTCCCGAGTCCCTCGTACAGTCAGCCACCTGCCGGGTGGCCGTCAGAGGTGCGGGTCTCGGTAGGCGGTGGCCGTACGGCGAGTGGCGATCAGGGATCCTCGCAGGTGGGCGACTCTTCCCCTATGTGGATCCCCCTCAGACGAACGCTCCGTGTGCGACGCACGTCGCAGCCGCGGAGAGGGCCACGTGGCCACCCGGGGCCGCCGACTCGACGATCCCGGACACCTGCCCGATGCCAGGCGGTGCTCATCGCCCCGGTACCGGGCCCAGAAAGGATTCCCGTGACCTCTACGGAAACCACTCCCACGCCGCCGCAGGGCGTCTCTTTGTCGTCGTTGCGCCTCACCGAACTCAAGGCGCTGGCGCAGCAGATGGGTCTCAAGGGCCTGTCCGGTAAGCGCAAGAGCGACCTCATCGCCATGATCGAGGGCGGTCGCGCCGCGTGGACCTCCTCGGCAACCGCGGCTGAGACCACCTCGTCGTCGGCCCCTGCTGCGACGCCCTCGTCGGAGGGAAAAGCCGGCAGCGGTGGCGCCGCGCCGTCGCAGGAGGCCGAGGCTTCTCCTGGACCTGCGACCGGAGCCAAGGGGCGGCAGGCCTCCGAGTCCGAGGTCGCTCGCGTCGCCGGCGACGCCTCCGAAGGTGGGGACTCCGCACAGGAGTCCGGCCGGACCCGCAACGAGGACGGAGACCGGGGCGGTCAGCGCCGGGACCGCGACAACGGCGGTCGCCAACGCCGCGGAGGCCAGGGCGGGGACGAGCAGGGATCGGCTCAGTCGGGCGGCCGTAGCCAGCAGGGGCGCGACCAGCAGAACCGTGATCAACAGGGTTCAGGTCAGTCGGGCGGCCGCAGCCAGCAGAACCGCGACCAGCAGGGGCGCGACCAACAGAACCGCGACCAGCAGGGCGGCCGCAAACGCGACCGCGACGACCGCGATCAGCAGGGTACGAGCACGGGCCCCCAGGGCGGAGAGAACGGCCCGCGGGGCGACGCTCACAACCGTGACGACGACGGCGGTGGTCG
>CAMNYG010000256.1 GCA_946570335.1 uncultured Dietzia sp.
GGCGGGATGTAAACGCCGATAACTTATATTCTGTAAAGTTACCCTTGCCGGAACGGTTAACTACCCCTTGACGGTACCCGTGGCGCACGCGGACACTCAGAGCATGGAGACCCCTCGCCTGGTCGAGCTCATCGACGCCCACAAACGCGCCTACGGCGTCGGCGAGTCCGAGCTAGCCCGCCGAATCGGGATCACCCGCCAGAATCTGCACCTATGGCGCACCCGCGGACTGCGCGGCCTGCCAGCCCGAACGACCCTCGACGGCATGGCTACCGAACTGCATCTTCCGTATATCCGGGTTCTCGAGGCGGCCTTGCGCGATGTCGGCTACCTCGACGACACCGACGGATTATCAGGCGTACCGGCATGACCGCCCCTTGGTGGCTGCGCCTATTTCACGGTTCTGCCAACTGATGCGGCGATTTCTCGGGCAGCCTGTTTGGCATAGGGCCCCACACCGGTGATCGTTGCCGCTCCGGGGCCGGTCCAGTCGCCGTAGCCGACCACATGGAGTCCCGGATGCTTTGGTCGACCGTGGTCGAGCAGTCGGCGTATCGGCCCGATCGCGGGGCGAAAACCCGTGCACCAGATCAGGTGCTCGGCGTCGATCTCATCCAGTGAGGTGAACATCGGTGTGGCCTGCAGCCGTCCGGTGTCGCGGGCGCGGCGCACCTCGGGCAGGACGACGATGTCTCCTAAGGCTGAGTCTGTCCCGGGGTCGGGCTCCCCGCGCTGCAGGGCAAGGGCACGTAGTCGGTTGCGGCGAAACAGTACTCGTCCATCGACCTCATCGGGCATCCAGCGTGGTGGCTGACGGGTGTACCAGGTCACCTTGGCGACGCTTGTGAGTTCTGCGGCGATCTGGGCGCCGGAGTTCGCGCCGCCCACGACCGCGACCGTGGTACTTCGAAAGGGAGTGGCACCGGGGTAGTTGGCGGAATGCCACTGCGTGCCGGCGAAGGTTCCTGGGTAGGAGGGAACAAAGGGGGCGGACCACGTCCCGGTGGCCGCGACCACGTTCTCGGTTGTCCACGACTTAGTTCCCGCCCGAACGTGGTAGATGCCGTCCTCGTACGTCACCTCATCGACCGCGACGCGGCGCTGGACCGGAATCCGGTAGCGCTGTTCGTAGGCAGCGAGATAGTCCACGACATGGGAGGCCGGTGGAAACCCGTCATAAGGGGGCATCGGCCAGCCCGGCAGGTTGGAGAACTCGGCGGTGGAGAACAGTCGCAGGGACGGCCATACGTGCAACCATGCCCCGCCGGGGTTGGGTTGATCATCTAGAACGAGGATGTCCACGCCTGCCCGCAGCAGGTAGTAGGCGGTGGCCAGGCCTGCTTGCCCGCCGCCGATGATGATTGCCTCGCGGTGATCTGCGGGGCGGGATGTGGCACAAATGGTGGTCAGCTCCTGTTCACGTTCGGGCACTTAGTGCTGCGGCCATGGTGAGCAGGACTGCCATGACGATCGCCATTGCGGGGTATCCCCCGACGAGGCTGGCCAATAGGGGTCCGGACACGGGCGCGAGTGCAGTGACGGCGGTCATCGGTGCGTTGAATAAGGCGTTGATGGCGCCGAAGTTTTGGGTGCCCCACCGGTCGGAGACGGCGGTGGCCTGAAGAAGGGTGTGGCAGCCGCGGGCCGCGCCCGTGCCGACGGCCAGCGCGACCAGTATCCAGGTCGGGCCGGGAATTGTCGCCAGACCCCACAGGCCGAGTGCGCCGGCGCCGAGGATCACCAGGGTGCGGTGTTGGGGTGTGGTTCTTCGGGTCAGTGATGGGTAGCCGAGCCGGCCGATGACTTGTCCTGCGCCCACCAGTCCGAAGGCCAGTGCTGCGGTCGAGTAGTCGATTCCTCGTTCCAGCAACAGCGGGATGAGGTTGATCGTGACGGCGAACAGCGTGAACGTGGCTACCGTCATCACTACTTGCAGGGTGAGGAATTGGCGGGTTCTGGTGACTTGGCGGATCTCGGTTCGGGACTGCTGCACGGTCGGCTCGCTGCCGGTGCCGGACCAGGTGGAGTTGAGAAAGAAGGCGTGCAGGGGCACAGATACGACGGCGAGGATGCCGGCCATGATGAGGTAGCTGGTGCGCCAACCAAACTGCTCGATCAGGTAGGCAGTGAGCGGGGCAAAGACAGTGGAGGAGAGTCCGGCGACGAGTGTAAGCGTCATCAGGGGGCCGACTCGTCGCGGGCCGTACCAGCGAGTGATGACAGCGAAGGCGGGCGGGTAAAAGACAGCCGATTGGGCGAACCCCGCCACCAGCCAGGCCAGATAGAACAGGGGCAGGTTGGGCGACCACGCCACCAGTGCCAGCGCGGCCACCCCGATGACCGCTCCGAGGGTCATGACCGTGCGTGGACCGTGGGAATCCAGAACGGAGCCCACTTTCAGGCCCGCGATCGCCGAGACGAGCAGACCGGCTGACAGTGCCCCAGTGATGGCGGTGTCGCTCCAGCCGGTCTCCTGGGAGATCGGTGCGACTGCGGCGGGCAGGGAGTAGAACAGTAGGCCCCAACTGGTGGTCTGCGCGATACACAGCGCCGCGAGCCCGCCGCGGGGCCGGTCAGGCATATGCGGTTTCGCAGCTCGTGGAAGCACTGGACCGAACGTAGTGTGTGGCCACTGGGTCGCGGTGTGTTACTTCTGAACCGTGGCCCACCAGGCGCGGACTCGCTCGTCGATGTCGTCGACGATCTGGTTAGCGACCTCGGGGCCCTGACCTGCGGGGTCTGCGAGGTCCCAGTCCAGATAGTTCTTGCCCGGATAGACGGGGCACGCATCGCCGCACCCCATGGTGATGACGTAGTCGGCAGCCCGCACCACGTCGTCCGTCAGCGGCTTCGGGAACGCCCCCGCCATGTCGATTCCGCGAGACTCCAGCGTCTCCACCACGTGGGGGTCGACCTCGCCAGCCGGCAGGGAGCCGGCTGACCGGACCTCGACGCCGCTACCGGCGTAGTGCTTGAGCAGGGCCGCGGCGATTTGGGATCGGCCAGCATTGTGAACACACACGAACAGCACTTGTGGGACGGTCGACTGGATCTTGCCCTGTGACAACGCCAGTGCACGGAGCCTGTCTGAGGCGAAGTTTCGGGCCAGCGCCGCGAGATACCGCTTGATCGTCGCCGTGCGAGCCAGCGTGGTGTAGGACTCGAAGACGTACCGCTCTATGGTCTCGGCGGAGAAGATGCCCTCGTACGTTCGAGCGAGGTCATCGGCCGTGCGCTGCAGGACGTGGACGTCCAATTCGGGTGCGTCGATAGTCATGGCGGGGACCTTTCAGCAGCAGGAAGAGGTGGAGGTGGTGGCGCCGAGCGAGATCAGTTGTGGGGTTGCCGGTGCATCGCACGAGCCACCGAGGTCGGTGGAGCAGACTCCGGTCTCGGGCAGGTCGAGGTGCACATCATCGGCGGCGGCCCGGTCACCGGCGAGTGCGGCGGCGATGGAACGGACCTGCTCATAGCCGGTGGCCATGAGGAACGTTGGTGCCCGGCCGTAGCTTTTCATTCCCACGATGTAGAAGCCGGTCTCGGGATGCGCCAGCAGGCTCTCGCCGTGCGGTG
>CAMNYG010000257.1 GCA_946570335.1 uncultured Dietzia sp.
TGCCGACGGCCGTCGCCGACGGCCGCAGCGGGCTGACCGTGGACGGGCACGACCCGCGCGTGTGGGCGCGGGTCCTCGGATCGCTTCTCGACGACGACGGGCTGCGGCTGGAGATGTCCCGTCACGCCCCGGTGCACGCCGCCGGGTTCAGCTGGGATTCCACGGCCGACGGACTGTTGGCGTCGTACGCGGACACGATGGCCGCGTACCGGGCCTGGCGCGCGGCGGCCACCGCGTCCTGACGGTCGTGCCCCCGCTTTCCAGCCAGCGTTCCAACCAGCGTTCCAACCCGCGAAGGAGTCACGATGATCGACCCCACCGAGAGCACGCGCACGGGTGGCGACGGCGAGGACGATGCCGGGGCCTCGTCCGGGGCCTCCGCGGGTGCAGACCCGTCCACCGGCGTCGCGTCCGGCGCGGGTCGACATGCGGACGAGGTCGATGCCCCCACGGTGGAGCGCATCCGCGCATTCCTGGTGGAGCGCGACATCGAGTCGACGTTGGCCGACGGGCACACGTTCGTCGTGCAGTTGCCGGGCGAGAAGCGGCTGAAGACCGCCTGCCACCTGACGGTGGCGCGGGAGAGCGTGCGCATCGAGGCGTTCGTCTGCCGCCGGCCCGACGAGGACTTCGAGAAGGTCTACCGGTACCTCCTGCGCCGCAACCGCCGGATGTACCAGGTCGCGTACACGCTGGACAACAACGGCGACATCTACCTGGTCGGCCGGATGCCTCTGATCGCGGTGACCGACCAGGAGCTCGACCGCGTGCTCGGTCAGGTGCTGGAGGCCGCCGACCACGACTTCAACATCATCATCGAGACCGGCTTCCACACCGCGATCCGTCGGGAATTCCAGTGGCGGGTCTCGCGGGGCGAGTCGCTGCGCAACCTGGAGGCGTTCCGCCACCTCACCGAGGACCTGCCCCAACCCGAGTAGCGCCGCGCTCACAGCTCGTCGCCAGCCGTGGCCCGGCCGCTGAGGCCGTCGCCGTGGCTGGTTCCGCCGGGGTTGCGGCCGGGGCTGGGACTTGCGCGTCCTCTTTGCGCGTAGTTTGGCCGGTTGCGCGTCCTCAATGCTGCATTCCGGGTGCGTGAGCCCCGCGGCAGTGCGCGTTCTGCGCGCGCAACGCACGGGGCCCGGCCGCCTGCCGCGCCAGGTCAGGGGTTGACGGCCTCGGCGACCTTCTTGCGCAACACCTTGCCCATCGGGTTGGCGGGCAGCTCGTCGAGCTCGACGAACTCGCGGGGGACCTTGTACGCGGCCAGTGAGGCCTTGCAGTGGGCGCGGACCGCGTCGACATCGAGCGAGGCACCCGGCTGGAGTACCACCGCCGCGACGACCTGCTCGCCACCGCCGGAGGCCGGACGACCCACGACAGCACAGTCGGCGATGCCGGGCGCCGTCCGCAGAACCGCCTCGACCTCGGACGGGTACACGTTGAACCCGCCGGTGACGATCATCTCCTTCAAGCGGTCTACCAGGTGCAGGAAGCCGTCGGAGTCTTGCTCCACCACGTCTCCGGTGCGTAGCCAGCCGTCATGCAGGGTCTCGGCCGTGGCCTCCTCGTTCTTCCAGTATCCGGGGAAGACCTGCGGCCCCTTGACCAGGAGCTCACCGGGTTCGCCGGCGGGCGAGTCCTTCGAGGGGTCGTCCTTCTGGGCGATCCGGATATCCGTGTCCGGGAACGGGACGCCGATGGAGCCGGCCCGCCTCGCCGTCGACATGGGGTTACCCACTGTGATGGGCGAGGACTCGGTCATCCCGTAGCCCTCCACCAACAGGCCACCGGTGGCGGCCTCCCATCGCTCGATGAGGTCGGCCGGCAGACTCATGGCCCCGGAGAAGGAGTTGCGGATGCCCTGCAGGGAGATGCCGCGCTTGTCGGCCTCCTCGAGGATGCGTGCGTAGATCGGCGGGACGGCCGGGATGAAGGTCGGCAGCTCCTTGGCGAAGATCGGCATGATCAGGTCCATGTCGGGCGTCGGGACGAGTTGCAGACGGGCGCCCTGGGCGATACCGAACACCACGCACATCGTCACCCCGTAGGCGTGGAACATCGGCAGGGAGGCGAGGAAGCGCTCCCGGCCCGGCTCGAGTCCCGGTACCCACGCCTTGCCCTGGGTCGAGTTGGCGACCAGGTTCGCGTGGGTGAGCATCGCCCCCTTGGGGGTGCCCGTGGTGCCGGAGGTGTAGAGGATCAACGCGATGTCGCTGTTGCTCGGATAGGGGTGCGAGAAGTCCAGCTCGGGCCCGGTCTCCAGCGCCGCCCAGCGGGGGGTGTGGGTGTCGGGGCGCGAGAGCTTGGCGCGGGAGGCGCGCAGCGAGGGCACGGGAAGATGCCGGAGGGCGAGGCGCTTGGCGGTGGGGAACGCGTCGAGCAGGTCGACGGCGAGAATGTGCTCGATCGCGGTGCCTGGGCGGTTCGCGAGGTCGTGCACGACATCCGTGATCACGTTCCACGTCACCACGACCTTGGCGCCGTGGTCGACGAACGGGGCTTCGAGCTCGTCGGCCGTGTAGAGGGGGTTGTGCTCGACCACGATCGCGCCCAGCCGGAGTGCCGCGTAGAAGACCACCACGCCCTGCGGACAGTTGGGCAGCAGCACGGCCACGCGGTCGCCCTTGCCCACGCCCAGCAGTCGCAGTCCCTCGGCGGCGCGGCGGACCCTGCTGCCGAGTTCGGCGTAGCTGGTGAGTCGGCCGAAGAACTCGGTGGCGGGCCGGTCGTGGTGGGTGCGGACGGCACGATCGAACTGGTCGCACAGGGTCGTGGTGCCGTAGTCCAGGTCGTGCGTGGTGCCCGGAGTGTAGTGGACCGTCCACGGCCGGTCGATGGTTTCGGGGGTGCCTCCGGCGTCTGTGGTCATGTCTTCACCGTAGCCGGTGAGCGACGGGTCATAATGACCGTATGGCTTACGGAACCCTTGTCCTCCTGCGTCACGGGCAGTCCCAGTGGAACGCGTCGAACCAGTTCACCGGTTGGGTCGACGTCGACCTCACCGATCTCGGTCGTGAGGAGGCTGTCCGCGGCGGCAGGCTCCTGGCCGAGGAGGGCATCCTCCCGGACGTGCTGTACACCTCGCTGCTGCGCCGTGCGATCACCACCGCGAACATCGCGTTGGACGCCTGTGACCGGCACTGGATCCCGGTCGTGCGGCACTGGAAACTCAACGAGCGCCACTACGGCAAACTGCAGGGGCTCAACAAGGCGGAGATCAAGGAGCAGTACGGCGACGAGCAGTTCATGCTGTGGCGGCGCAGCTACGACACCCCGCCGCCGGCGATCGACCCGGGCAACGAGTACTCGCAGACCTCGGACGCCCGCTACGCGGACCTGCCGGAGGTGCCGCTGACCGAGTGTCTCAAGGACGTGGTGGACCGGTTCATCCCGTACTACACCGAAGAGATCGCCCCGCGACTCGCGGCCGGCGAGACGGTCCTGGTGGCCGCGCACGGCAACTCGCTGCGGGCACTGGTGAAGCACCTCGACGAGATCTCGGACGCGGACATCGCTGGTCTGAACATCCCCACCGGCATCCCGCAGGTCTACCGCTACGACGAGTCTGGCGG
>CAMNYG010000258.1 GCA_946570335.1 uncultured Dietzia sp.
TCCCCCCGGCGACTCTTCGCCCGCCGCGCGGGCGAGCTGCTGGCGGCGCTGCTCGTGGCGTCCGTGGTGGGGACGTTGACGTTGTTGGTGGTGAACGCGCCGTCGTTCGCCGAGCCGAGCTGGCTGCCCGAGTCGTTCGGGGTCGTGCTGACCGTCGGGGTGGTGGTGTTGGCCGGCTGGCTCCTGCTGCGCCGCACCACGGGCGATCGCGGTCTGTGGCTGCTCGGCACCGCCGGCCCGGCCTTCCTCGCCGCCTCGCACCTGGGGCTCCTGCTCCACGGCACACCGCACTACCTGTTCGGTCTCGGCGGCGATCAGCTCAACCGCGTCGCGTACGTGACCCGTTTCGCCGACTCTGCGGAGCTGTCCGATCCGTTCTATGCCGACGCCGCACCGTTCTACCCTCCGCAGTGGTTCTGGGTCGGCGGCCGTCTGGCGTCGCTGTTCGGCGTCGAGGGGTGGGAGTTCTACAAGCCGTACTCGATTCTCACGATGGCCGTGGCCGGGGCGGTCGCGTTCGTGGCGTGGCGGTGGCTGCTCCCGACCCGACTGTCCGTGTTGTTCGGACTGGTGACCGCCATGGTGGGCGTCCACACCAACGCCTACGAGCCGTACTCGTGGATCCTGATCTGCCTGTTCCCGCAGGTCGTGGTGGCCACCTACCTTCTGAGCGCGCGAACCGCCACCGCCGCGGCCTCCCCTGCCGACAGCGCGCCCACCTGGCCGCTGGTGGTGACGATCGGCGTCTACCTGGGCACTGCCGCTCTCGGTTACACCTTGATCGCCGGGTTCGCGGCGCTGGTGGTGGGCAGCGTCGTTCTGCTGCACGTCTGGTGGCACCGCTCCGAGAGGCCGGTGGTCCGCGCGCTGCTCGGACGGCTGGCCGCGATGGCCGGGATATCCGCGACGCTCGCGTTGCTGTTCTGGCACCGCTACCTGCTCGCACTGCTCGGCGGGGCACAGACCGAGTCGTCCGTGGCCAACGATTTCGCTCCCGAGTCCGGCGCCGAGTTGCCGCTGCCGATGTTCGAGATGTCCGTGACCGGGGTGCTGTGCCTGGTCGGAGTGGTGTGGGTGGTGGTCACCGTGTGGCCCGCCGTCGCCCGTCGTGTCGTCACGGGCCCGGCCCGCACGTGGCGGCCCGACGACGACACCACCACCGACGCCTCGTCCACCTGGCCCCTGCCCTCGCCCGCCCGTTCCCTCGTGCTGGCGCGCAGCGTGGCCGTGGTTTCGGTGGCGGTGGTCGGCTGGTTCCTGCTCTCCGGGCTGCGGGCGGTCGCCGGGAGCACGCTGCTGCCGTTCCGGATGATCCCGGTGTTCACGCTGGTGCTGTCGCTCGCCGGGGTCGTGGGGCTGCTCGCACTGGCCCGGTGGGTGGTCTCGGTGGTCCCGGATCGTTCGCGCGGCCAGGTGATCGCGGCCGCCGTGGTGGTGGCGGGGCTCGCGGCCGTGCAGTTGGTGCAGTACGTGTCCGAGGAGGATTCCGAGTTCGCGGCCACCGCGCGCAACACCCCTGGTGAGCCCACCGAGCTGTTGACCGCGATCGACGAGATGACCGCCGGCAGCGAGCCCTCCGACCTCGTGTTGCTGACCGCCGACTCGACGCTGTACTCGTTCCGACCGTTCTTCACGTTCCAGGCGCCCGCGCAGGCGTACGCGACCCCGGCCGGCCGGTACGAGGAGCGCACCGACGAGATCCGCGTCTGGTCGCAGGCCGAATCCGCGGCCGCGCTGGCCGCAGACCTGGACGCGAGTGCTTTCCGCGCTCCCGACGTGCTGGTGCTCGATCGCGAGGCTCCGGAGCGGTGGGTGTTCCCGGCGTTGATCAACCAGATGCCGCTGCAACACAACAACGTCCGTGAGGAGATCGTGTTCGGCCCGCACCACTTCGACGACCCTGAGCTGTTCGAGGTGCGCGAGGTCGGCTCGCACGTCGTGGTGGTGCGACGGTAGTCATCTGTCACCTCATGCCGCCTCACTGCTGCGACCACATCTTTCGGCGATCGCGCGGTCGAGGTCGTGGAGCAGTGCGAACGGCAGTATCGGCGCTCCCAGCGGGGCGAGCGGTGGCGGCCCCGGTTTGGGTGGCCGTGGCGGTGCCGCGCCGCGGTGGCTTCCGGCTGGTGGGATCCATCGAACCCCTTGTGGCGCGGACCGGTCCGGGATCGTCCTCCACCCCTTGTCGTGGATCATCGCGTGGCAGTCCCCGCTGGCCAGTGCGAGTTCATCGATATTGGTCTGGCCACCGGCGGCCCAGGGTCTCCCTGCGTGGTGGGCTTGGCTGTGTCTGGCGTCCTGGTCGCAGTCCGGATGTGTGCAGCCGCCATACGCTGCGAATAGCGCGAGACGCTGGTAGCGGGAGGCCGTGCGGCGGGACCGGAAGAGCCGGAGATCCATCTCCTGATCGCACAGGGCCAAGAACCAGTGGTTCTCGCGGGCCATGTCCAGCGCCTGCGGGACAGGGACGCGAATGCCTCCGTCGCTCTCACCGCACCCGGACAGTGTGACCAGCTGATCGAGGTTCATCCGGATGACGATCGCGGCCGGGGCTCCGGTGCGGTTGGCGTCCCCAGAGAGGGCGAGTCCGAGAGCGTGGACCATCGCGTCGTGCATACGCTGGCCGTCGGTGCGGGTGTCGGGCGTCTCCGGGTCGGGCCACAGTCGACCGGGCTGGCCCCACCGGGCGTGCACTTCCCTCATGAGCGCCGCCAACTGGGGATCCATGGTCATGCTGGCCCGGGACATCAGGTCCATGCCCTGTCCGGTGCACGAGACAGAGCGTCGCCGGGCCCGCTCGTCGGCGCCACGCTCTGTCCGATCCGGGTCGAGCTCGTCGAGTAACCGGTGCGCTCGTTCCTGGAGCTGGCGAGTGGTGGCGAGTTCCGTGGCGGCGGCGATCAGCTCCGTTTCGAGTCGGTGCCGTACCTCGTCGTCGTAGTGGTCCGGCAGCGCGGCCAGCGACGTGTTGATGATCCTCAACTGGCCCGCTGACAGTTTTCCCTGAGCAGTCGCATCCATGCGTGGGGTGTCCGCGATTCCGGAATCGTCCAACCTCCCGCGCGCGTCCCCCGGAGCCAGACCCAACCCGCCGGTCAACATCTGGCGGTCGTTGACGAACCCCATCTCCCGGGCCACGCCGGACCTACGTGCGGCGGCCAGTACCCGGGCTTGGGTGGCACGGATCCGGCGCTGAGCCTGTTCAAGAGCGGTCAGTTCGGCGTGCAGTTCCTCCGCCGCGACCTCAGACCAGTCCCGCTGCAGGTGCGCGTCGAGTGCCACCAACACAGCGGTCAGCTCACTCCGCGCACGTCCGCCACCTGTCTCGCTCATACATTCGATTAGAGCAGTCGGGTACGACACCTTCGCGTCGTCACAGATCAGGGGCGCTTTCCGCCTTCGCACGACGACCGGAATCCACGCCGCCGCACCCGCCCGCACGACATCTCGCGACCAGGTCCGCGCCAGGAACTCATCTGCAAATCGGGGGAACCATCCGGCCGGGCCGGCGCGTCGTACTGGTTGTGGGAATGAGTAGAGGTGTGGGCGCGGTGCTGGTCGCCGCC
>CAMNYG010000259.1 GCA_946570335.1 uncultured Dietzia sp.
GCTGACGATCCGCTGGGGCCGGTTCGACCTCGTGCTGCCCGCCGCCCAGCGCCGGCTCGCCGCGCGACTGTTCCCACGGGCACGGATCGAGCTCTCCGCCGACGGGCACGTGCCCATGACCGACGACCCGGAGGGCGTGGCCGCCTCGAT
This sequence comes from uncultured Dietzia sp., assembly GCA_946570335.1. Classification (GTDB taxonomy): domain Bacteria; phylum Actinomycetota; class Actinomycetes; order Mycobacteriales; family Mycobacteriaceae; genus Dietzia. The sequence continues at coordinate 151 of CAMNYG010000259.1, forward strand.
CGCCGCCACCGTCGAGCGGGGCCTGGCCCACGATCGCGAGCTCGCCGCAGTTCGTCAGTCGGTCGCCGCACGGTAGTCGGTCGTTGCTGCGTGGGGTCGACCAGGGGCGCGGCACGATAATCGGCCGCTGCCTGCGTGGGGGCGGCGAGGGCCGCCGCCGCAGGTTTGTCGCCGCTACCGTGAAATCCGGGCTGGATTCTCGCGGTAGCGGCGACGAAGTTCGCGGTGAGTACGCCTTAACGGGTCAGCGAGCCGCCGGCCAACGAGCCGTCCAGCGCGCCGCCCATCGCGCCGCCCAGCGAGCCGCCGGCCAGCGAACCGAGCCCGCCACGGAAACCCTCGCGCCACGCGACGACCGTCGACGGCCGTGGCTGCGAGGAGCCGCCGTCGGGCCAGTGCGACGCCGGGTTCTCGATCGACGCGCCGTCCTTCTCGCCCGGGTGCTGGACGTTGACGATCACCCGGTTGCCGAACACCAGGGGGCCGCACGTCTCGGCGCCGATCGGCACCGTCAGGAACAGCTTCGTCTCGCCACGGTTCGGCCCTGAAGTCGCCACCGAGTACAGGCCGTCGTTGAAGCCGAGCGCGTTGCCGTCGGTCGACACCCACAGGCCACCGTCCGGGTCGAACGCCACGTTGTCCGGGCAGGAGATCGGGCTGACCTTGGACTTGTCGAAGCCACTGAAGTAGGAATCGGCCTCGGCCGGGTCACCGCACACCAGCAGCAGGTTCCAGCCGAACGCGGTGCCCCCGTGGTCGTCGGTGATCTCCACCACCTGCCCGTGCTTGTTGTTGTGCCGCGGGTTGGCCTCGTCGGCGGCGGCCTTACCGGCGTTGCCGCGTTGGGTGTTGTTCGTCAGCGCCATGTAGACCTTGCCGGTGGTCGGGCTGGGCTCCACGTCCTCGGGGCGGTCCATCTTGGTGGCGGCCACGCGGTCGCCGGCCATGCGGGTGTGCACCGCGACCTGCTCCGGGGTCATCCCGTCCACGTGGGACACGGCCCTGCCGTCGGCCGACACGGTCATCAGCGGGATCCAGGTTCCGGACCCGTCGAAGGCGCCATCCGACGGCACGGCGCCGGAACCGTCGATCTCCGCGGCCGGGGAGTTCCCCGAGAAGGTCGCCACGTACAGGGTGCCCTCGTCGAGGATCTTCATGTTCTCGGCGCGCGCGGATGCCGAGTTGCCCGGGGCGACCTTGCGGGAGGAGACGAACTTGTAGAGGTAGTCGAAGCGCTCGTCGTCACCGGAGTAGGCCACCACGGTGCCGTCGGCCGTCACGTGGATCGTGGCGCCCTCGTGCTTGAACCGGCCCATCGCCGAATGCTTGACCGGGGTCGAGTTCGGGTTCCACGGGTCGACCTCCACCACATAGCCGAAGCGGTTGACCTCGTTCGGCTCCTTGGCCAGGTCGAACCGGTCGTCGAAGTCCTCCCACTTGCGGCCCGAGGGCTCCGTGGCGATCCCGTAGCGGCGCAGCTCCTCGTGCCGCGCGGGATCCACCTCGCCCGCGGTGCCGAAGTACTGGTTGAAGTTCTCCTCACCGGACAGCACGGTGCCCCACGGGGTGTGGCCGCCGGCGCAGTTGTTCAGGGTGCCGAGCACACGGGCGCCGGTCGGGTCGGCACTGGTCCGGGTCAGGGCGCCGACAGCCGGCCCACGCAGCTCGAACGGGGTCAGCGCGGTGATGCGCCGGTTGTAGGACCCCATGACGGGCTCGAGACCGCCGTCCTGCGGGCGGGCCGCGAGCTCCACCACGGACATCCCGTGGGCGGCCCAGGCGATCTCGACCTGCTCGCGGGTCGGCGCATCCGAGTCGTAGCCGCGGAACATCGAGGGCTCGGTCGTGTACTCGTGGTTGACCGTGAGCAGGAAGCGCTCGTCGCGGTCGTCCATCGGGAACATCACGGCGAGGTCGCAGTTGAAGCCGTACTGTCCGGCCTGGGCGGCGGCGCTCTGGTTCTCGAAGTCGAACTCGGGCGCACCCGGCAGCACCGGGTCACCCCACCGGATCACCACGTCGCTGCGGTACCCCTCCGGCACCGTGACGGCGTCCGCGGTGTTGGGGGCGACAGGCGTGAACGAGGTGTCGATGCCCGGGCCGCCGACCGAGCCGGTCTCTCCGAGCGAGCCGAGCGAGCCTTCGGCGCCCTGAGCCGCGGCGGTAGCCGGGAGCATCTGTGCGGCACCCACCGCGAGCGTCATCACACCGGCCGCTTTCAGCGCGCCGCGCCGGCTGATGCCGGCGGCGATGTCACCGAAGTACGGGTTGTCCGTGGTGTTGGGGACCGGTGCGGCGCACTGGTCGCCACACTTGTAGACGCAGGTGACGTGCTGGCGGTTGGATATGCCGGGGGCGGCCTGACCGGAGGTGGTCAGTGGAAGTAGGCGGCGGATCGACATCGTTTCTCCCTGAATGCGAGTCGGGCTGAGCGAACGCTGTGACCGTAGGGAGTGCGAACGAAGCATCGGGTGAGAAGGAGCGACGCGAGGATGAACTGCGGGCGCAGTGCGGGTGAACTCTCGTGGCGGTCGCTACAGTCTCCTTGTTCACCCTCAATCTCGGATCGTCCGGCACGTTCCTGCCGGTGAAGGGAAAGTGACGCATCGTGTCCGGAGTCAGCTTCGAGAACGTGTCCATCGTCTACCCGGGCGCGAGCCGCCCGAGCGTGGACAGACTGGATCTACACATCGCCGAGGGCGAGTTCCTCGTTCTGGTCGGCCCGTCGGGCTGTGGCAAGTCCACCATCCTGCGTTCGCTCGCGGGCCTGGAGCCGGTCGCGGCGGGACGCATCACCATCGGCGGCAAAGACGTCACCGGGCTCGAGCCCAAGGACCGCGACATCGCGATGGTGTTCCAGAACTACGCGCTCTACCCGCACTACACCGTCCGCGAGAACATGGGTTTCGCGCTCAAGTTGGCCAAGAAGCCCAAGGCGGAGATCGCCGAGCGGGTCGACGAGGCCGCGAGGATGCTCGACCTCGTCCCCTACCTGGACCGCAAGCCCAAGGAGCTCTCCGGCGGGCAGCGTCAGCGCGTGGCCATGGGGCGCGCGATCGTGCGTAACCCGCAGGTCTTCCTCATGGACGAGCCGCTGTCGAACCTCGATGCCAAGCTGCGGGTGGCGACCCGCGCACAGATCGCCACGCTGCAGCGGGACCTGAACACCACGATGATCTACGTGACCCATGACCAGGTCGAGGCCATGACGATGGGCGACCGGGTGGCGGTGTTGCGTGACGGGCTGCTCCAGCAGGTCGACACCCCGCGCGAGCTGTACGAGAACCCGTGCAACGCTTTCGTGGCCGGGTTCATCGGTTCGCCGGCCATGAACCTGTTCGACGCACCGGTGCTCGACGGTGTCGTCGATCTGGACGGCATGCGCGTGCCCCCACCGACCGGCGCCGGC
>CAMNYG010000260.1 GCA_946570335.1 uncultured Dietzia sp.
GAGACCACCGCCGCCGCCAGCTCGAGCAGTCGCGTGACCCGCGGCGGGGGCGGGTTCTCCGGGATCGCACCGCTCACCGTGACCGCCGGTGCGGCTGCTCGGCGGCGATCCGTCGTGCCGCCTCCGCGGCGGCCGCGTCGGTCAGTGTGCCGTCCGACAGTGACCCGGCCACCTCGAGCAGTCGCGACACCCGGGAGGCCGCGGGACCGAGGAGTTCACGAAGAGCCGGGTCGACGTCGTCGTCGTCAAACCTGGCGACACCTGCCCGCGGTGCGCCACCACCCGCGGACTCCGGCGACCACACGACGTGCCGGGGGAGGAGGGCCCGGATCCGGTCCCGGGCCACGGTGAGTCGGGCCTCCAGGCGAGAGGCCTCGCCACGTACGTCCTCGTCAGGCGTGACTGTGCGGTCGCGTGCAGCCCGGGCGGAGCCCGTCGCGGGGTCCACGTCGCGGATCAGGGGCGCAGGGGATCGTCGTCACGCGCGGGCTTCATCACCCGAACATCGACGTGATCCTCCGGCCGCACCGCGTCGGCCAGCGCGATCGTGCGCGCCAGCCGCGCGTACCGCAGCTCCTGCTCACGGAACCGCACCCACGTCGACACGGTGACAAACGCGAAGCCCATGACCAGCGCGTACAGCACCAGATCGGTGCCACGCTGCACCCCCAGGCGATTGGCGACCCACGTCAGATCGTCCGGACGGATCACCGCGTACACCATGAACACCACGAACAGCACGAAGCCGATCTTCACGCCGGCCTTGGCGCGCGCCTTGCGGCGATTGGCCACGAAGAACGCGACCAGCAGCGCTCCGGCCAGCAGCAGCAGAACCTTGATCATCTAGGGCAGCCTCCGTCCCACGATCCCGTCGGACAGGATGTTGATCCCGTTGAGCAGCGACTGCCCCTTGGACATCGAATACTCGGTGTAGAGGATGTCGACGGGCTCCTCCGCCACGCGCCAGCCGTGCGAGTCCATCAGCTCCACGAACTCGCTCGCGTGGCTCATCCCGTTCATGCGCAGGTTGAGGTCCTCGGCCACCCGGCGGTTGAACACGCGCAGGCCGTTATGGGCGTCCGTCAGGCCGAGGCGACGCGTGCGCGGGCTGAGCAACACCACGGTTCGCAACACGATCCGCTTGAGCAGCGGCACCTGGTCGTCCTCCGCACGGGGGCGGCCGAAGCGCGTGCCCACCACGATGTCCACCGGCTCCTCGCGCAGCCGGCCGACCATCGTCAGAACGTCCTTGACCTGGTGCTGGCCGTCCGCGTCGAACGTCACGAAGTAGCGGGCGCCCGGCTGGGCGCGCGCGTACTCGACACCGGTCTGGATGGCCGCCCCCTGGCCCAGGTTCACAGGGTGGCGGACCAGATGCGCGCCGGCGCGGTGGATCGCGGCGGCCGAATCGTCCGACGAACCGTCATCCACACCGACGATGTTGGGGAAAGTCTCGCGGGCGTTGCGTAGTACGTCCTCGATCACCGTGCCCTCGTTGAAGCACGGGACGATCAACCAGACGTCACTGTTCCCGGCCGGGTCAGCTCCGGCCGTCTCACCAGGCCCTGTGGGCCGCCCACTGTCTCCGCTCATCGAGGGTCGATACTATGCGATTGAACGGATAACCCGGTGACTACAAGGACGGCGGTTCCCCGATGGCCATTGATGTGATGCTTCCTTACTACGGGGATGTCGACCATTTCAAGAAGGCCGTGGACAGTGTCCTGGCGCAGAGCTACACCGACTTCCGGCTGGTCGTGGTGGACGACGGCTACCCGGACCCCGAGCCCGAGCGGTACATGGGCGAGATCGTCGCGCGCGACAGTCGGGTGACGTACGAGAAGAACGAGACCAACCTCGGCGCGAACGGCAACTACCGCAAGTGCGTGGGCATGGTCACCGCGCCGATCGTGGTGATCATGGGTGCCGACGACATCATGCTCCCCAACTACCTCCAGGTCGTGGCCGACGGATTCGCCGCCGTGCCCGACGCCGCGGTGATGGAGGTGGGCGTCAACGTCATCGACGAGCACGGCGCCGCCGTCCGCGGGCTGTCGGACAGTGTCAAGTCGTTCACCGCCCCCAAGGCCGATGGCCGCATCGTGCTCCACGGCGAGAAGCTCATGACCTCGCTCATGCACGGCAACTGGACCTACTTCCCGTCTCTGGCGTGGAACTCCGAGTGGGTCAAGCGGATCGGATTCCGCGAAGGCCTCGACGTGGTGCAGGATCTCGCGCTGCTGGTCGACGTGATCACCGGCGGCGGCCACATGATCTACGACCCGACGCTCGCGTTCCTCTACCGCCGCCACCAGGCCTCCGACTCGTCGGTGCGGGCGCTGGACGGCCGCCGATTCGACGAGGAGGCCCGCTTCTTCGCCGGCGAGGCCGACGCCTTCGGTGCTCGTGGGTGGAAGAACGCCGAGCGGGCCGCGCGGCTGCATGTGACCTCGCGGCTCAACGCCCTGTCGCTGCTGCCCACGGCCGCCAAGGCCGGAAAGCTCGCCGAGGGCGGCAAGAAGTTGCTGGGGCACACCTTCCGTAAGTTCTGACGATGGAACCCGAGCCCGGCCGCCCGGACGAGGGCTCGGGTCCGGGTGCGGGTGCGGGGCCGGGTTCGAGCGCGGGCTCAGGGCCGGCCACGGTCTCCTGGGTGGTCGGGGCGGTTCTCTACGGCGCCGAGGTCGTTGTCCTGGCGCTGCTGAGCCTGCTGTTCGGTGGCTTGTCGGCGATGCTCTCGGACACCTGCTTCCGAGAGAGCACCGAGCTGATCTGCGAGCCGCGGTGGCAGACCATCATGGCGCTCACGCCGATCACCGCGCTCGTGGGGACGGTCGTCGTGATGGGCGCGCTGGTGTTGTGGCGTCGCCGGCTGTGGGTGCTGGTCACGGCGATGGTGGTCACGCCCGTCGTGCCTGTGATCGCGTTCCTGATCATGCAGACGGTCGTCACGGCCTGAGCCGTGGGGCGCGGTTCACCGCGGTGGCTGTTTCGGACGATGGTTTCGGACGCCGGTTTCGGGCCCGGTCGGTGAGTGCGGTCTGGGCTGCTCAGTTCGTCCCGGTTGATCGGGCTGACCGCCGAGTGCGTTCGGTTTGTCGACATCACCGCGATCGTTATCGGCGTGTCGTCGCAGTGGCGTCTCCTTTCTTCGCGGTGTTGTCGACAAGCTTGCCCGTGTGGGAGGCACACTCGGTGCATGCTCCCGGAGACCTGGATTCCGCACCGCCGCGAGGACGGCGAGCTGATCGGCTGGATCGACATGACCGTCGCCGAACCGAAGTTGGTGCCGATCGATCGACTCGGGCGGGCGATGGACCCGGTCGAGGACTGGTTCGAGGCCGAGGAGACGCTCGACTCCATCGGTCTGCGGTTCCTCGCCGAGAGGTACAGCTACCGAGGTGACGGTGGAAGCCACGATGACGACGACGAGGCTGCGCATGCCGTCACCGTCAGGATTTCGCACGTCTATGACGACCGGATCGTGCTCACGACGGCCTTGACAGATGCGGTCGAGGACGTGGGCCGCGAGATCGTGGTGCCGTTTCCGGCGCCGGA
>CAMNYG010000261.1 GCA_946570335.1 uncultured Dietzia sp.
GACCGTGGAGATCAATCCCGCGGAAGGGCTGTGGCGGCGCCTCGAGTGGCCGGTCGTCCCAGGCTGTGACTGTGGAGCGTCGTCACCGGAGCCGCCTCTGTCATGATTGGGGCGTGTCCGATCTCCCCCGTACCTCATCCCGACGAGCAGCCCGACTCGCCGGGCTCCCACTGGGTCTCGCGGGCCGCGCCGCCGGTTCGCTCGGCCGTCGCGCTCTGGGACGCGGCGAAGGCGACCTGACCGAGGAACTCGCAGACCAGGCGGCCGAGCAGATGTTCGCCGTCCTGGGCGAACTCAAGGGCGGCGCGATGAAGGTGGGCCAGGCCCTGAGCGTGTTCGAGGCCGGAATGCCCGACAGATACGCGGAGCCGTTCCGCGAGGCGCTCACCAAACTCCAGGCCGAGGCCCCACCACTGCCGGAGGAGGAAGTCGAGAAGGTTCTGGACACCCAGCTCGGCCTGAGGTGGCGGGAGCGATTCGCGGAGTTCGACGGTGAGGCCGCCGCGGCCGCCTCGATCGGCCAGGTCCATCGCGCCGTCTGGTCCGACGGCCGCGAAGTGGCGGTCAAGGTCCAGTACCCGGGCGCCGACGAGGCACTGCGTTCCGACCTGCGGCAGCTTCGTCGCCTGGCTCCACTGCTCCGGCCGCTCAACCCCGGCACGGACGTCAAGGGCGTGATCGACGAGCTGTACGACTCCGCGGTCTCCGAGCTCGATTACCGGCACGAGGCCGACACCCAGCGCGTGTTCGCCGCCGCCTTCACCGACGATCCGAAGATCCGGGTCCCGTCGGTGTTGGCGTCCTCCCCCAAGGTGCTGGTCACCGAGTGGGCGGACGGTCGCGCGCTGAGCAAGGTCGCTGCGGATGCCGACCAGGAGGAGCGGGACCGGGCGGCCGAGCTGCTCGCGGAGTTCCAGTTCAGTTCCCCGACGCGGGTGGGGATGATGCACGGCGATCCGCACCCGGGGAACTTCCTGCTGGACGATGACGGCCGGATGGTGGTGCTGGACTTCGGTGCGGCCATCGCGCTGCCGGACGGTTTCCCGCCGATACTGACCTCCATGATGCGGCTCGCCCTTCAAAACCGGGGCGACGAGCTGGTCACGCTGATGACCCGGGCGGGTTATGTGGGCCGGAGCGGGTTGGAGCCCGCGGATGCGTTGGCGTTCCTGGGGCCGTTCATCGAGCCGATGCGCGAGCCGAGTTTCCATTTCGACCGCGCGTGGATGCAGGGCATCCTCGCCGTATACGGGGATTTCTCGGGCCGGGAGTTCCGTACCTCCCGCTCGTTCACCCTGCCGCGCGAGTACGCGCTGATCCATCGGGTCCTGTCGGGCTCGGTGGGCATGCTGTGCCAGCTGGAGGCCACGGCGCCGTACCGGCAGATCGTGCAGAACTGGATGCCCGAGATCTTCGCCGACGAGGACTGAACCGGGCCCGCCGGTCCCCGGCCCGCCGGGATCAGCCCTCGCGGATCAGCCGCAGCACGTCGTCTCCGTACTCGCCCAGTTTGTGGGCCCCGATCCCGCCGATCCGGCCCAGAGCGCGGGTGTCCGTGGGGCGCTCGCGGGCGATCTGCGCGAGCGTGTCGTTGGTGAACACCGTGTAGGCGGGCTTGCCGATGCGCTCAGATGTCTCCTTACGCCAGTCGCGCAGCCGCTCGAACAAGCCGGTGTCCACCTCGAGCGAGCACTCCGGGCACAGTCCCAGGGCCCGGTGCATGGGGCCGGTCAGCTTCTCTCCGCAGCCGCGACACCGTCCCTTCTCCGACGCATCGGTGCCGCGGCGCGGTGCGGCCGGCACCCCGGCGGGCCGCACCGGGTCGAGGAAGCGGCTCGGTCGCCGTGTCGCCCGTCCACCGGCCCGGCGGCTGCGGCTCCAGGACAGCGACAGGTGCTCGCGGGCACGGGTGATGCCGACGTACAGGAGACGACGCTCCTCCTCGATGGCGTCCGGTCCGGCGTTGATCGCGTGGCTGATGGGCAGGCTGCCCTCGTGTACCCCGATGAGGAACACCGCGTCCCACTCCAGGCCCTTGGCCGCGTGGAACGAGGCCAGCGTGACGCCACGTTCGTCCGGGGCGTGACGGGCCGCGGCCCGCTCCCGCAGTCCGACCACCACCGGCAACAACCCCGGCCGGATCTCTGCGGTGGCGATCTCCTCGGCGAGACCGACCAGTGCGTTCAGCGAGTTCCAGGTCTCCCGCGCCTGGGCGCCCGACGGTTCGGCCGCGGTCAACCCGAGGGGCTCGAGGGCCTGTCTGATGGCGGCCACGACGTCGGTGGGTGCGTCGAGCCGGGCGTTGGCCTGTGCCGCCGCCTCGTCAGATCCGTCGACCAGCCTGTCGATCGTCGACATGGCCCGCCGGATCACGGGCCGCTCGAAGAAGCCCTCCCCGCCCTTGAGCCGGTATCCGATACCCACCTGCTCGAGCGCCGCCTCGATGCGCTCGGACTGGGCGTTGACGCGGTACAGGACCGCGATCTCCGCCGGGTCCAGACCACCGTGTACGAGATCTGCGACGGCCCCGGCGACGGCCTCGGCCTCAGTATCCTCGTCGGGGTACTCGTTGAGGGTCGGCTCGGGCCCCGGGGGCCGCATGCCTTTGAGCGTGAGTCCGGCACTGCGGAACCGTCCGGCGCCCGCGCCGATCACGGCGTTGGCCAGCTCCACGACCTGAGGGGTCGACCGGTAGTCGGACTCGAGCCGCACCACGGTGGCACCCGGGTACTTGTCGGCGAACCCCAGCAGGAAGTCGGGTTCGGCGCCGGCGAACGAGTAGATGGTCTGGTTGACGTCTCCCACCACCGTGAGGTCGTCGCGTCTGCCCAGCCAAGCGGAGAGCAGACGCTGCTGGGCGGGGGTGACGTCCTGGAACTCGTCCACCACGAAGCAGCGATAGCGGTCCCGGAACTCCTCCGCGACGGCCGGCACGTCCTCCACCAGATCGGCCATGTGCCCCAGTAGATCGTCGAAGTCCAGCAGGCGGACCGGGCCGGAGACCTTGAGGTCCTCGTACGCCCGGAATGCGCGCGCCACCTCGGGCGCGGGGACGGGCAGGTCCCGGCCCAGGGCGAGGGCCTGATCGGCGTACGTGTCCGGGGTGAGCAGGCTGGATTTGGCCCAGCCGATCTCCGTGAGTACGTCCCGGATGGTCTCCGTGGTGGGGTCCAGGCCTACACGGCGGACGGCTTGGGCGACGGCCCGGAACTGGCCGTCGAGCAGCTGCCACGGCTCCTCGCCGTAGACCCGGGGCCAGAAGTAGGTCAGGTTCCGCAGTGCGGCCGAGTGGAAGGTCCGGGCCTGGACGGGTCCCGTCCCGGCGTCCGCGACGCCGAGCCCCGCCAGCCGCATCCGGAGTTCGCCGGCCGCGCGGGCGGTGAACGTCACCGCCAACACCTGGTCGCCACGGACGTGCCCGGTGTTGACCAGATGCGCGATGCGCCGGGTGATGGTCCGGGTCTTGCCTGTCCCGGCACCGGCGAGGATGCAGACGGGGCCGCGGGGGGCCAACACGGCGTGACGCTGCTGGGGGTCGAGACCGGCGAGCTCGG
>CAMNYG010000262.1 GCA_946570335.1 uncultured Dietzia sp.
ACCCGGACCGGCCGCGGGCCGAGCCGGCAAGGCACATCGCCGCGCGCCAGGACATCCCGGAGGGGCCCGACAAGCGCGTCGGCGAGAACGGCCGCATGCTCTCCGGCGGGCAGCGGCAACGGGTCGCTCTGGCCCGTGCGCTGGCCGCCGACGCCGAGGTGCTGGTCCTGCAGGACCCGACCACCGCCGTCGACTCCGTCACCGAGCAGACGATCGCCGACCGGGTCGCCCGTCACCGTGCAGGGGCGATCACCCTGGTGTTCACACAGGCACCCGCCTGGAGCTCGGTCGCCGACACCCACCTGTCCACCGACACCCTCACCCACCTCGTGGGCGGACTGCTCGGTGACCACCCCACGGAACCCGCCCGATGAACGCGCCGGTCGATCCCGCTCCCCCGGTCAAGGGCGACACCGCGCTCCGGTTCCCGCTGGCCACGTTCGGGCAGGTCCGCCACGAGGTGGCCACCCAGCTCAGGCGGGTCCGCCACGGCAGACCGGCGCTGCTCGCCGCCGTCATCCTCCTCAGTCTCGGGGCGTGGGCCACGGTGACGGTCCCGCAACTGATGGGCCGGATCGTCGACGTGGTGACCGGCACGTCCGCCCAGCCGTTCTGGCAGCTCGGGGTCGCACTGTTCGGGGCGGCCGTCACCGGTGCGGTCCTGAGCGCCTCCGGCTTCTACCTCGTCTCCCGGGTGGCAGAGCGGGTGATCGCCAACCTGCGCCAGGACATGGTCGGTACCGCACTGGGGCTGCCCACCCACCGTGTCGAGGACGCCGGCTCCGGCGATCTCGTCAGCCGCTCCACCGACGACGTCTCGGAATTGTCGACCGCCGTCACCGAGACCGTCCCCATCCTCACCAGTTCGGTGTTCACCCTCACCGCGACAGTGATCGCGCTGTTCGCGTTGGACTGGCAGTTCCTGCTCGTCCCGCTGCTCGTGGCCCCCGTCTACTACCTGGCCGCGCGGCTCTACCTCCGTCGTGCACCGGGCCGGTACGCCGAGGAGCGGGCGGCGATGGCGGAACGGGCACACCGCGTCCTGGAGGCCATCCGGGGACGGGCCACCGTGCGTGCGTTCTCGATGGAGGACCGCATGCACCACGAGATCGCGAACGCCTCGTGGAACGTGGTGACCAAGGGCATCCGCGCGCGCACCACGATGCTCATCCTCAACGTCTGGATGCTCATCGCCGAGTTCCTCATGCTCGCGTTGACACTGATCATCGGCTACCACCTCGTCGGGCGCGGCACACTCACAGTCGGCGCCGTCACGGGTGCCGTGCTCATGGTCATCCGCCTACGGGGCCCGCTCAACATGGTCATGCGGGTGCTCGACGTGGTGCAGTCCGGCTACGCCTCGCTCGCCCGGATCGTGGGCGTCGTGGCGGACCCACCGGTGCCCGTCCCCGATGTGGGAGCGGGCACCCCGTTCGGGCGGGTCGAGCTGCGGGGAGTGAGCTTCAGCTACGGCGGAGCGTGGGCCGTGCGGGACATCGATTTCACCGTCGAGCCGGGAGAGACCATCGCGATAGTCGGCGCGTCCGGGGCCGGCAAGACCACCGTCGCCGCTCTACTTGCCGGACTGCTCGTCCCCGATCGTGGCGAGGTGCTGGTCGACGGCCACCCCGTCTCCTCGCTCTCGGACCGAGAGCGTATCGCGCGCCTGGCCACGGTCAGCCAGGAGGTGCACGTCTTCTCCGGCACCCTTCGCCAGGACCTCACGCTGGCCCGACCCGACGCCACCGACGACGAACTCCTCGCCGCTCTCGACCGCGTACACGCCCGCGGCTGGTTCGACCGGCTCGTCGACGGCCTCGACACCGTGGTCGGCGCGCGCGGCATCCACCTCGACCCCGTCGCCGCGCAGCAGCTCGCACTCGCACGGGTGCTCCTCCTCGACCCGGCGATCGTGGTGATGGACGAGGCCACCGCGGAGGCCGGGTCCGCCGGTGCCGGAGCACTCGAGGACGCCGCCGACGAGGTGACCCGGGACAGGTCGGCCGTGGTGGTGGCCCATCGACTCGATCAGGCCTCACGCGCCGATCAGATCCTGGTCATGGACTCCGGGCGCATCGTCGAGTCCGGATCCCACGACCAGCTCCTGACCCACGACGGGATCTACCACCGCCTCTGGACCGCCTGGGCGGCCGGGCGTCGTGCCGCCGAGAGGTGACCGCCGGGGCTGCTCGTCAGTCGAACGCTGTCTCACAGGTCCCGGCCACGCCGAGCCGGTGTGTCGCGGCGGTTCCGGTCAGCGTCCCGTCGAGCGAGAATTCGGGGCCGTCCACGCGAAACACCGGCGGCTCGGCGCCGTCGCCGGCCTCCCAGCTCGTCCAGTCGTCCCCCACCCGGAGAGCGACCGAGGTCAGACCGAGCGACTCCCGGTCGAAGAAGATCTGGATGTCCCTCAGCCCCGCCTGATCCGCCTCATCGGGACCCGGGATGATGCTCAACGGCCCATGCTCGCTCGTCGCCCACAGACACATCACCGTGTACGCGGCGGCGGCATCGTCGTCGTCGACCTCGTCGCCGACCAACACCCGCCCGTCGAGTTCCAACCTCTGGAGGGTACCCGACTCGAACAGATCCACACCCCGGCCCGGCTCCTCGCCCCCGCACCCCGCCGACACGAGAGCGACGACCAACGGCACCGCCGAGTACTTCACGGCGCTCAGCGCCCCGTCCCGCGCGCGTCTGACTCCCATCGGTCCACGTTAAACCGCCCGGGCCGCCGACGGGCGGGGTTCGGTACCGGGCCCACGGATCAGGCTCGAACGGGGTGAACGGCCGGCAATCCCGCGCACGTGGGCGTGGAGTAGACCACACTGGCAGGGGTACCGGGACGACCGTGGCCACACGCGGGCGTCGACCGAGTCCCCGGTTCCGCCGGGTGGCGCCCGCCACCGCGCCGCGATTCGGGGGATGATGGTGCCGCGAGATGACGACGTTCCACAAGAACACGTTCAGCACAAGACGAGAGAGTCGATACCTATGACCGATGGCAGACAGACGATCATCTACACCCTGACGGATGAGGCCCCCCGCCTGGCGACCGAGGCGTTCCTGCCGGTCGTCCGGACCTTCGCCGACGCCGCCGACATCGACGTCACCACCAGTGACATCTCGGTGGCCGCGCGCATCCTCGGGGCGTTCCCCGAGCGCCTCACCGACGAGCAGAAGGTCACCGACAACCTGGCCGAGCTCGGTCGTCTGACCCAGGAGCCGGACACCAACATCATCAAGCTGCCCAACATCAGCGCCTCCGTCCCCCAGCTCACCAAGGCGATCGAGGAACTGCAGTCGCAGGGTTTCGATATTCCCGACTACCCGTGGGATCCGCAGACCGACGAGGAGGTCGAGATCGCCGAACGGTACGCCGGCATCCTCGGTAGCGCGGTCAATCCGGTTCTTCGTCAGGGCAACTCCGACCGTCGCGCACCGAAGGCCGTCAAGGAGTACGCCAAGGCCAACCCGCACTCCATGGGCAAGTGGTCCATGGCCTCGCAGACCCACGTCGCGCACATGAC
>CAMNYG010000263.1 GCA_946570335.1 uncultured Dietzia sp.
CGCGGCGCCGCGGAAATGACCACCGGTCCCTGCTGGTGAGCCGCGGTCCGGTCCACCCGGCCCTACCCCAGCGGGTCGAGCATGTCGGTCACCCGGATCTCGGTGATCCGCCCGAGCGACAGCGCGGATTCGATCGCCCGCCCGATCTCGTCCGTGTGGACGTGTACCGCCCAGCGGGCGTTGTCACCGCTGCCACCGTCACCCACCACCACCACGCTGTCGCCGATGGTGCGCAGGGTCGATCGCAGCTCGTCCGCCCGGGCGTCATCGGAGTGCGTCAGCGAGTACATGACCTCGTAGCGGGTCTCGGCGAGGGCGTCGGTACGATCGCCCGACGACCCCGAATCCACCTCGGAAGCGGCCTGACAGGCCGCAACTGCCGGCCCGGTGGGCACCGCGTACTCCGGCCTTTCCGGGCGCTCGTCGGTCAGGACCTCGACCATGGTGTCGAGCAGGATCAGCAGGCCCCGCCCGCCGGCGTCTACGACCCCGGCCCGACGCAGGGCCGCCAGCTGTCCGGTGGTCTGTTCGAGAGCATCGGCCGCGGAATCCGCCGCCGCCCGCGCGACCTCCACCAGGGAGGTGGCCGTGGAGCGTCCCGCCCCCGCCGCGGCCTCACGCAGCACGGTGACGATGGTCCCCTCGACCGGGTCGCTGAGCGCGTTGTCGACCAGCGTGACGGCGGTCCGCAGCGCGCGACGATAGGTGGGGGCGTCGACGACGGTGAACGTCGCAGCCTCACCGACGGCCCTGAGAACCTGGGACAGAATCACCCCTGAGTTCCCGCGCGCCCCGTGGACGGCCCCACGGCCGAGCGCGACCGCGATCTCCCGCGCCCCCGCGGTGCCGCCGCCCTCGGTGATCCAGGCGTCCTCGCCCTCCGCCCGGTCCACAGCGGCTCTCATCGTGTAGAGGAGGTTGGTCCCTGTGTCGGAATCCGGAACCGGGAAGACATTGAGTGAATTGATCTCCTCGCGGTGCTCGGCGAGCAGCTCGACACAGCGCCGGGCCCACGTCAACACCCCGTGGGCGTCGAGGGTCGACGGGCGATCCTCGACACGCGTGCTCTCTTGCGTCATCACCCCTCCTCGTCAACCCTCACGCCCCTGCCGCACCGACTCGCGCGGCCGGCGCGGCCAAGCCTAGTACCCTCACCAGTCGACAGCCGTCGAACAGGCCGAGACGGCGAACACCTCACGGGAGCCACAACGATGACCTTTGATCTCTCCACGACCCCCCTCGTCACTCTCGAGAACGGTGTGCTGACGCTACCGGTCTCGTTGGAGGGCAAGGGCAACGCGCTCGATTCCGACGCGGTGACCCAGATGGTCACGGCTCTGCGCGCCCTTGTCGCCGGCGAGATCGACGCACGCGCCGTCCTGCTCGTCGGTCTCGGCAAGAACTTCTGCGCCGGCGGCAACGTGGCCGGATTCGCCGCAGCGGACGACCGTTCCGAGCACATACGTGAGCTCGCCGACCGGCTCCACACGGCGGTCCGCCTGCTGGACGAGCTCTCCGTCCCCGTGGTCGCAGCGGTGGCCGGTTGGGCGGCCGGTGCGGGGCTATCCCTCGCGCTGGCAGCCGATTTCTCGGTGGGGGGCTCCGACACGCGCCTGCTGGCCGCCTACCCCGGGATCGGCCTCTCCCCCGACGGCGGCATGTCGTGGCGCCTGCCCCGGGTGATCGGGCAATCCGCCGCGCGTGCGTTCATCCTCGGCAACGAGCCCATGTCCGGCGACCGCGCGTACGCGCTCGGCATGCTCACGACCTTCGTCGAGGGCGATGTCCGCGAGGCCGCCCGCGCCCTGGCCGTCCGCCTGGCGGCCGGCCCCTCCGAGTCGTACGCGGCCGTCAAGGCTCTGATCCGTGCCGCCGAGGGGTCTGATCTGTCCGCGCACCTGGATGCCGAGCGTGATTCGATCGCCCGCCTGGCGGTCTCGCCGGACGGTGTCGAGGGCGTCAACGCGTTCGTCGACAAGCGCGCCCCCGAGTTCGGCAGGAGCTGATCCGAGTTCGTGACTACGGCTCGAGCGGGAGCCGCCAGTCAACGGGGTCGGCTCCGAGTCGCGTCAGTTCTGCATTGGCGCGACTGAAGGGCCTGGAGCCGAAGAAGCCGCGGTTAGCCGACAGCGGTGACGGGTGCGCGGAGGCGATCACCGGGGTGTTCCCGAGCATCGGGGTGAGCGACCGGGCGTCGCGCCCCCAGAGGATCGCGACCATCGGTTGCTGCCGCTGCACGAGCGCTTCGATCGCCCGTTGGGTGATGGCCTCCCAGCCCTTGCGGCGGTGTGCGGCGGCTTTGCCGGGTTGAACGGTGAGCACCCTGTTGAGGAGCAGCACACCTGAACGCGTCCATGCCCCCAGGTCCCCGTGCGGGGGCGCGGTGTAGCCCAGGTCGGCCGTGTATTCGCGGTAGATGTTGGCCAGACTGCGCGGCAGCGGCCGGACATGCGGGTCCACGGCGAAGCTCAGGCCCACGGCGTGGCCGGGGGTCGGGTAGGGGTCCTGTCCCACCACGAGCACCCGGACGTCGTCAAACGGCTGCTGGAACGCCCGTAGGACGTGTTCGCCGGCGGGGAGGTATCCCCGGCCGGCGGCGTTCTCGGCCCGCAGGAAGTCTCCCATCTGTCGGATCCGGTCCGTCACCGGGTCCAGGGCTGCCGCCCAGCCGGGGTCGAGAATCTCGGACAGCGACGACACTGCGCTCGATTCCACCACGGGCTCAGTCCAGTCGGCGAAGTTCGGCGCGGTAGCGCATCGCGTTGTCGTGGTATTTCTGCGTGTTGCCCTCGAGCATGGCGGGGTCCACCTCATAGCCCTCGCGGATCTTCGCGGGAGCACCCATCGCCATACGCCGGGCGGGCAACTCGAAGCGGGGAGGGATGAGGCAACCGGCCGCGACGACCGCGCTCTCGCCGATCACCGAGCTGTTGAGCACGATCGATCCGGAGGAGATCAGCGCCCCGTTGCCGATCGTCGCCCCTTCGATGTGCGCGTTGTGACCAACGATGCAGTGCTCACCGATCAGGGTCGGTTCACTGTCGGTGCAGTGGATGATCGTGCCGTCCTGGATGTTGCTCATCTCGCCGACCTCGATCCGCCCGTAGTCGCCCCGCAGCACGGCGGTGGGCCAGACGGAGACGCCGGGCCCGAGCGTCACGTTGCCGATCACCACCGCGTCGGGGTGCACCCAGGCGTCGGGGGCGATGTCGGGTTGCAGGTCACCGAGTGCGTAGACAGCCATGCCACCACCCTAGTTCGCGCCGCGGGCGGAGTCCCAGCCTCCCGGCGTCCTGGGAAATCCGTCGACGGTCACCTCGCCGGGACGGCCCTCGTGGGTGGTCCCGATGATCGTGAACTCCTCCGGCACGGTGACGCCGGGTGGGAAGGTTCCCAGCAGGCCGTGGTCCTCGCCGCCGTCGAGCATCCAGTCCAGGACCCGCTCGACGACGTCGGGGGCGCCGAGCAGCCGGGCCGCGGTGCGAAGCTCCGGGTCCACGGGCAGCGCCGCGGTGTGGA
>CAMNYG010000264.1 GCA_946570335.1 uncultured Dietzia sp.
GGCCACCACGAGCCGGCGCGCCAGTTCCTGCGCCGGACGAACTCTGGGGTGTGTCACGAGAACTCCTTGACGAGAGCGGGATCGGAATCGGGAACAGGAACGTCGAGTCCCTGCGAGCCCGGCAGCCGCAGACCGCGCCGGTCCGGGGTGACCAGCAGGTCACCGGTGACCGGGTGCCGATGAATGAGTACCGCCTGGTGGTAGACCTCTTCGATCAACTCGGCGGTGAGGACCGAGGCGGGCGGCCCTTCCGCACGGATACGCCCGTTCGAGATCATCACCATCCGGTCGGACCACGCGGCCGCCAACGCCAGATCGTGGAGCACCACCACCACCGCGCCACCGGCGTCGGCCATATCCCGCGCCCGGCCCAGGACGAGTTCCTGGTGACGCAGATCCACCGCCGCCGTCGGCTCGTCCAGCAGAAGAATGCCCGTGCTCTGGGCCAGCGCCCTCGACAGCGACACGCGAGCCTTCTCGCCGCCCGACAGCGTCGGGAAGGTCCGGTCGCAGAGATGCGTGGTGTCGGTGGCGGCGATCGACTCGTCGATGATCATTTCGTCGTCGTCACCCTCGGGATGCCCTGTCCAGGGGGCACGGCCCATGGCGACCACCTCCCGCACTGTGAACGGGAACGCCACCGAGTTGGCCTGGGTGAGCAGTGCGCGGCGGCGCGCCAGGTCCCCCAGTTTCCACTGGCGCAGGTCCCGGCCGTCAACCACGACTCGTCCGGACGCGGGCTCCGTGTCGCCCGCGACCACACCCAGCAGCGTCGACTTGCCGGCACCGTTGGGGCCGACCAGTGCCAGCACTTCGCCAGCGTGAACATCCAGGTTCACGTTGTCCAGCAGAACCCGGCCGCCTATCCGGACCGTGACCGCCTCCGCCGAGAGCACCGGCGACCGGGACTCGTGCGCGCTCATCCCCAGCCTCCGGCCGTGCGGCGCGTTCGGTGGAGCAGCCAGAAGAAGAACGGCCCGCCCACCGCCGCGGTGACCATGCCCAGCGGCAGCTCCGCGTAGTTGACCGCTGTGCGAGCCACCATGTCGGCGGCGAGCAGGCAGACGGCTCCTCCCAACGCGGACGCCAGCAGCAACAGTCGGTGCCCGGGGCCGGCGACCATGCGGATCAGGTGCGGCACCACCAATCCGACGAAAGAGACGATGCCGCAGAAGCTCACCGCGGCGGCCGTGAGCAGCCCTACCAGCACGATCGAGAAGATGCGCAGGCGCTCCACGTTCACGCCCAGGTGGCGGGCGGGACGCTCCCCCAGCGACAACAGGTCGAGCGGCCGGGCCAGACGCGCGGCCAACAGCACACCGAGCAGGGCCAGGGGCGCCACCACGAACACGTGGTCCCACCGACTGCCGCCCAGGCTGCCCAGTTGCCAGAACACGATCTCCTCGCGCGCCTGGGTGTCGCCGAGGAACATGAGGAACGCGAGCGCGGCGCCGGCCACCGCGTTGACGGCGATGCCGGTCAGGACGAGGGTGACGACCTCCGTCCGGCCGTTACTACGGCTGAAGAGGTAGACGGCGGCCGTGGTGATGATGCCGGCCACGAACGCGCACAGCACGCTGGTCCACGCGCCGAAGGCGGTCAGTCCGAACACGATCGCGGACGCGGCGCCCACGGCCGCGCCCGCGGATACACCCACCACACTCGGCTCGGCGAGCGGGTTACCGAACGCGCCCTGCATGAGCGCACCCGCCACGGACAGTGCGGCCCCCACGACGATCGCCATCGCCACACGCGGGAAGCGCACACTCCACAGCGTCGCGTCGGCGCGCGGGTGACTTTCGACGGGCCCCACGTCCAGGCCGAGGCCCCGCAGGAACCCCGACGCCACCTCCGCGGGCGGGATCGCGAGTTGCCCCGAAGCCG
This sequence comes from uncultured Dietzia sp., assembly GCA_946570335.1. GTDB lineage: Bacteria > Actinomycetota > Actinomycetes > Mycobacteriales > Mycobacteriaceae > Dietzia. The sequence continues at coordinate 1,885 of CAMNYG010000264.1, forward strand.
CGGCGACCACCGAGAGCACCACCAGCGCGACCAACAGGCCCGCCACCAAGAGCCCCCCGGTGAGCAGCCGGTTCGCCGAGCCCGCGGCCTCCTTGGCCGAGCCGTCTGTGTTGGACCGTCGCGCCGAGCGTTCCACGGTGGGCCGTTCCTCGGTGACGGTCACAGCGCGTCGGGGGCGTAGAGCGCCACGGCGAGCGCGTTGAGCACCGCCGGAGTACGGGTACCGAATGAGAGCAGCAGGTCGTCGTTCATCGAGATCACCCGGCGATTCGCGCCGGCCGGCGTCTGTTCCATGGCTGGGAACTTCTCGAGCAGCCCGTCCACGCCGCCGACCGACTCCAAACCCTTGTTCATCATGATGATCACGTCCGGCTGGGCCGCGATGAGCCCCTCGTCGTTGGCGGGCTTGGCTCCCTTCCAACCGACTTCCGAGGACACGTCGTAGCCGCCGGCGGCGGTGATCAGCGCGTCAGCACCGCTGTCCTCGCCGAACATGTAGTAGACGCCGGCGCTGCCGCGGGCGTAGAGGAACACGGTGCGCAGCTGACGGGTTTCGCTGTCCGGCGTGATCGTCGCGATGGACTCCTCAGCCTCAGCGATCTGCGCGCGGGTCCGCTCGCCGAGCTCGCGCCCCTGGTCAGGAATGCCCAGAGCAGCGCCGACCGCCTCGGTGAGGGCCTCGACGTTCTCGGGCGAACGGTGGGAATCGACGACGACGACAGGCACGCCGGCGTCCCGGAGCTGAAGCACCACATCCCACGGTCCGAGCGAGGTGTCGGTGATGATCACGCTGGGGTTGAGTGCGAGGATCGCTTCGGCGTTGAGCTGGTGTCCGTCAGTGGTGACGAGCGGGCGATCAGCGATCTCGGGGAACGAGGACGAGGCGTCGCGCCCGATGACGTTGTCTCCTAGCCCCAGTTCGTAGACGATCCGCGATAGCGTGCCGTAGATGTCCAGCGGCAGGATGCGCGAGACGTCGGTCACCTCGACCTCGGTGCCCTGATTGTCGGTGACCACTGCCGGCAACTGCGGCACGGGATCGGTCGCGACCGGCGCCACCGGATCGTCGACGAGCTGGAGCGAGAGCTCGCCCGCAAAAGAGCGTGGGTCATCAATCGCGGTGACCTCGGAAGCCAGCGGGATACCGGAGACCATCTCCACATCTCCACCGCCCCCGGCCGCAACGCCGCAGGCCGTCAACGAGGCGACGAGAACCGCGGCCGCGGCCAGGCGAAACGTTCCGCGGACGCCGGCTCCGCGAGCCGATCCTGTGCGCTGTCTGAGCATGAGCAGAACAGTAGCATTTGGACAAAGGCAAGCCTAACCTAGGTTCGCCAAGGCTTACCTAATTTATAAACCGGCCGGTCAGGCTGGTTTTGCCGGCTCCACCGCCACGAGAAGGTCACGGCCATCACATATCAGACCCCTAGTTCTGGTGGCCCCTCCTCGCACGCTCTATCGACCTCACTGCGAGCCATGTAGGCACCACCGCTGCGACCCGCACGACGCAGCCTCACGGGTAGGCCCGAAGATACGATGGTGGGCGCCCCGGGGGAACGAATCCTCGGGGGGGCCACCATTGCTTCCGCCCCGCAGTATCAGTTGCGCATCACCCCGGTCAGCCCTGCTC
>CAMNYG010000265.1 GCA_946570335.1 uncultured Dietzia sp.
GCTCAGGGACGAGCCGTTCGGCGCCGTCGACCCCATCACGCGCGCCTCGGTGCAGGACGAATTGCTGCGGCTGCAATCCGAGCTGCACAAGACGATCGTCTTCGTCACCCACGACTTCTCGGAGGCGGTCAAGCTCGGCGACCGGATCGCGGTGCTCGGCCCCGGCTCGTCGGTGCTGCAGTTCGACACCCCCGAGGCGATCCTCACCTGTCCCGCCGATGAGACGGTATCCGGGTTCATCGGGGACGACGCCGCGCTCAAGACCCTCACCCTCCGGCGCGTGGGAGACGTGGAGTTGGGGACGACGACGACGGCGAGGGCCTCCGAGAGCCCGGCCGAGTTCGCGTCGCGACTGCGCGGGACGAGCGACGAATGGGCGGTGGTCCTGGACGAGGCCGGCCGTCCGCTGCGCTGGGTGCGCGGCGACCGGGTGGCGCGGATGCCCGATCTCGGCTCGGGTGGTCAGCCGGTGAGCGGGACCGTGACCGTGGACTCGACGCTGCAGGAGGCGCTGGACGGGCTGCTGTCCACCGCGAGCGCGACGACCGTCGTGCTGGACCGCGACGGCGCCTATCGCGGCACGATCGGGATCGACGACCTGGTGGACGAGCTGCGGCGTATCCACCGACGGTACAAGGACGACGAGCCCACCGCCCCCTCCGGCTCCGACCCGGTCGGTCCGTCATGAGTACGCCCACCGTCACCAAGTCCGGATCCCGCACCGACAGCCCCTCCCGCGACTCCGCCTCCAGCCGCGGTGACACCGCACGGCTGTTCATCCAGCCTTTCGTGGTGATCATCGCGGTGGTGGGGGTGCTGTGGTGGGCGTTCGCGAGCCCGATGACCGAGACCCAGGCGGCCTCGCTCAACGCGGCGTCGATCATCGAACGCACCCTCCAGCACGTCCAGATCACCGTGACGGTGACGCTGATCGTGGTGGCCGTCGGCGTACCGCTGGGGATCATTCTCACCCGGCGTCGGACGCGGTTCCTCGCGCCGGTGGCGATCGGGATCGCCAACATCGGGCAGGCTGCGCCGGCGATCGGCCTGCTCGTGCTGCTGTTCCTGCTCACCAACCGGACCGGATTCTGGATCGGTGTGCTGCCGGTGGCGTTCTACTCGCTGCTGCCGGTGCTGCGGAACACGATCGTCGGGATCACAGGCGTCGACCCCGCGCTCATCGACGCCGCCCGCGGCCAGGGTATGGCGGCGACGCGGATTCTGCGGACGGTCGAGGTGCCGCTGGCGGTGCCGTTCATCCTCGCCGGCCTGCGCACCACGCTCGTGCTCGCCGTGGGCACGGCCACGCTGAGCTTCCTGGTGGACGCCGGCGGGCTGGGCATCTTCATCGACACCGGCTACCGGCTGCAGGACTACAAGACGATGGTCGTGGGCGCCGTCCTCGCCGTGGCGCTGGCGCTGTTCGTGGACTGGCTCGGCGCCGTCGCCGAGGTGCTGTTCAACCCGAAGGGGCTGCGATGACCGCGTCACCTCTGCGGCCGACCGCGTTCCGGCGACTGCTGTCGTCGCTCGTCGTCGTCCTCGTCGTCACCGGCTGCGGCCTCTCCGGCGGCGGCTCGGTGCCGCTGTCCGTGGGCCCCGGCCCGCAGGGGGTCGTGCCGGAACTCGAGGGCGTGCGGGTGACCGTGGGCGGCAAGGACTTCACCGAGGGCGTGATCGCCAGCTACCTGGTGGAATTCCTGCTGGCCGCGGCCGGGATGGACGTGTCCGACATGTCCTCGCTGGCCGGGTCGAACAGTTTCCGGCAGGCGCTGGTCACCGGCCAGGTGGACATCGGCATGGAGTACACCGGCACCGCGTGGATGAGTTACCTCGGCAACGACGAGCCCGTCCGCGACCCGCAGCAGCAGTGGGAGGCGGTGCGTGACGCCGACCTGGCCGAGCACGACATCCGCTGGCTGCCGCCCACCACGGTGGACAACACCTACTCGTTCGCCATGAACCGGGAGACCGCCGAGGCCACCGGCGTGCGCACGTTCTCCGACTACGCCGAGCTGGTGCGACGCGATCCCCAGTCGGCCGTGACCTGTATGGAGACCGAGTTCTCGGTGCGACGGGACGGCTGGCCCGGGCTGGCCGAGGCGTACGGCTTCGACCCGGCGAGTGTGCCCACGCCGATCATGCAGCCGGGCATCATCTACCAGGCCACCTCGGTGGGCCGCGAGTGCACGTTCGGCGAGGTCTACACCACCGACGGCAGGGTCAAGGGGCTGGACCTTCTGGTACTCGAGGACGAGCAGCGGTACTTCCCCGTCTACAACCTGGCCGTGGTCGTGCGGGGCGCCTACCTGGACGCGCACCCGCAGATCGAGCAGGTGCTCCAGCCTCTGGTGGACCTGCTCACCAACGAGGTGATGGTGGAACTCAACATGCGCGTCGACGTGGACGGCGAAGACCCGGCGCTGGTCGCGAGGGATTTCCTGGTCGGCGAAGGTCTCGTGACCGCCGGTTGATTCCGGGGGGTCTGCCGCGGCGGGCCCGCTCGTGGCGGACACTGGATGACATGCCGACAATCGAGTTGAGTCCGTGAGGAGGACCCATGCTCACCAATCCACTCACCGCGCTGCCCCGCACCGCGTGGCGGCTGCCTCGAATGGCCCCGGACATGTCGCTTCTGCCCGCGGGCCGCATCGTCACGCTCGCTGACGACGTGGTGACCCGGCTGTACGACACCGGTGAGGAACACCTGCAGCCGGTGATCCTGCTGCACGGCATGGCCGCCACCGGGATGCTCAACTGGTATCAGACCTTCCAGCGGCTACGCGGCGAATACCGGCTCATCGCCTACGACCAGCGCCACCACGGCATGGGGCACACGGGCCCGTTCGGTTTCCAGATCCTGTCCGAGGACGTTCTGCGGGTCGCCGACCATCTGGAGCTGGAGTCCCCCATTCTGGGCGGGTACTCGATGGGCGGGCTCGTCGCGCAGCTCGCCGCCAGACCGGACCCGTCCCGCCTGGGTGGGCTCGTGTTGGCCGCCACCGGGACCGGCGCCGAGCGCAACGCGATGGAGAAGTTCACGATGGGCGGGTTCGTCCGGACCGCGCCGCTGCTCAACGCCGTGCCGGAGGAGATCGCCCGCGAGATCCACGAGGAGACCCTCAGCCCGCACACCTGGGCGCTGAAGGAGTTGTCGTCGGTCTCCCTGGCCGCCCACCGCACGGTGATCAGCGAGGTCGGGCGCTTCAATTCCACCTCGTGGCTCCACGAGCTCGACCTGCCGGTGGCGATCGTCAAGACCATGCGCGACATCGCGTTCCCCCAGCGGATCCAAGACGAGATGGCCGATCTGCTGCCGCACAGCGCGGTCTTCCCGATCGCGGCCGGTCACGCGGTGTGTGCCACCCATCCCGGGACGTTCGCCCGCCGGATGCGGACCGCCATCGGCTGGGTGGTCTCCAACGGGCGCTGAAGTCACACCACCGAAATCCCGTCGCCGGAGCGCCGAGCGGTGACTCCCGACCCCCCGGCATCCGCTCGAGCGCCTGC
>CAMNYG010000266.1 GCA_946570335.1 uncultured Dietzia sp.
CGGCGGCGCGCGCGGCCCAGCATGAGCGCGGCCGACAGTCCCGCTGCGCCACCGCCGATCACGATCGAGTCCCAGGGCGCGGTGGGGCCGGGATTGAGGAGAGGTTGGGTTTCGGTGTGCTCGGTCACGACCCCAGTGCACCCGGTTCATGCGTATAGTGCAAGTAGATTTGCGGAATTGGCAAGGGGTGGGTGTGGTGGCGGGTGAACTGGACCGGGTCGGGGCGACACTGCGGGCGTACCGCCACTCGCGTGGATGGACGCTCGAGGAGCTGGCCGCGCGTGCACAGATGTCCCCGAGCACGCTCTCGCGACTGGAATCCGGCAAGCGGCAGGCGAGCCTCGAGCTGCTCGTGCCGCTCACCCGGCAACTCGGGATCGGCCTCGACGACCTCGTGACCCCCGAGGTGGCCGACCCGCGCGTCCGGAGGCCGGCCGTGCACCGCTCCGGCATGGTGATCGTCCCGCTCGCCCCCGAGGGCGCACCGATCGGGACCTACAAGATCACCTACCCTCCCGTGGCGGAGGTCCCCGAGTTGCGCGTGCACGCCGGTTACGAATGGCTCTACGTCCTGTCCGGAAAGCTGCGGCTCGTGCTGGGGGACACCGAGACGATTCTGGTGCGCGGCGAGGCAGCTGAGTTCGACACGCGCATCCCGCACAGTCTGTCCGCGGCGGGTCCGCGACCTGCGCAGATCATCAGCATCTTCAATGATGACGGCGTCCGGATGCACACCCACACGGCCGAGGGCTGACCGGGTGCGGGGGTCCGGTTTGGAGCCTGGGTGGGCAGTGCTGGTAATGTTCTCCACGCTGCTCGAGAGAGTGGCACCGCGGTTCGCAAGGACTCGCGGGGGGCTATAGCGCAGTTGGTAGCGCGTCTCGTTCGCATCGAGAAGGTCAGGGGTTCGATTCCCCTTAGCTCCACCAGAGAAGCAGCAAGTCAGAGGCCGTTTCCGGGTTGCCGGAGACGGCCTCAATCGTTGTCTGCCCACGTCGTGCTCACGCTCTCACTCGGCCACATTCCGACACAGCAAGGCCGCCCCCACTTGAAGGGGGGCGGCAATCGGCAACTCAGGGGATTACCGGATCGGGGATCCGACCGCGGCGCACAGGTCGACGTCGGTGATGTAACCCTGCTCGCAGCCATGCCGGGTTTGGATCTCGCCTGATGTGGGGTTCCTGTTGCCCTGCTCGTCGTGACCGTAGCCGCATAGATAAGCGGGGCAGGTGCCACCGTCCGCGATTGCAACGCCGTCATGGACCGGCTGCTGATTCTGCTGGTCGATGATCCCGTAGAACTCGTTTGGATCGATCACTCCGTTCGAGGGGTTGCAGTCGGAGTAATCCCAGACGAATGCGTCCGTGCCGGGGCACTGGATGCCTTGTCCCGGAGGGGCCCAAATCGATCGCGTCGCTGATGTGCCGGCATCGTCCAGCGCCACAGCAGGCGTAGACGTCGTCTCGGAGGTCGTCGTTTCGGACGTGGTGGGCGAGGTGCTCGTGCTCAGTGTCGTGATTGCGGTGGCAGCTGTTGCCGGTGTCTCCGTCTCGGAGGGTGCGGGTTCGTGAGCTGAGCAGCCAGCGAGGGCGAGAACTGTCGCAGCGGCGAGCACGAGAAGGGGGCGCATCGAGTGGCCTTTCGTCGGGTGTGGGGCTACTTGTATCAGTCCTGTGCGACATCCGGTCCCCGGATCGGGGAGGACTGTTCACATCCGAGCCGGTGTGGCCGGTTCTGTCGGCCGCAAGGTGGTCACACTCCACATCAGCCGGCGCTGGCCGTCAGGTCGCCGGTGCTTCCGCCGGATTCGCGGCTTTGTCCGGTGGCAGCTCGTCGGTGAGGGCGTCCTTCCGGCGGTTGAGCTGTTCGGTGAGCACGGAGACCACCAGCGCCGTCGTGGTGCCGACGATCGCGATCCCGCCCATCATCAGACACACCGCGAGGATCCGACCGACGGCGGTGACGGGGACGAAGTCGCCGTAGCCGACGGTGGACAGGGTGGCGAAGCCCCACCAGATGGCGTCGTCGAGGTTGACGATGTTCGCTCCGGGCACACCCCTCTCGACCAGCCACACGGCGGAGGAGATGAAGTAGACGAACATGAACATGAACATGAGCGTGGTGATGAGCAGCCGGACGCGCAGGGTGGTTCCGGAGCGTCGGAACGCCGGGATCCGCCACAGGTAGATGATGATCACGAACGGGCGTAGCAGGGGCAGCAGGAGCCCCACGAGCTCGAACCAGTACCGCCTGAAGAACGCGCGGGTCGCCTTGCGTGCGAGCACCACGCGGATGAGGACGTCGAGGAGGACCAGCGCGTAGGCCACGATGGTGACGATCTGCGTGGTGCGCAGCAGGTCCCGGTCGTGGATCGAACCGGACAGCAGCGCATGGTGGTGCCGAAGAACGTGACCGACGCCAGGAATACCGGCCAGGCGGTGTAGCGCTCGAAGTGTTGGGCGCGCCGGATCGGCGCGGGGACGTCGGGGGATGACGACGACAACGACGACGAGTTCACCTCCTCGACGTTAGTCGTGGCCCGGTGGTCTCAGACGCTGATCAGTTCGAGTCGATCGGCAGGCGCGGTGAGCTTCCCACGCCGGCGGAGCCAGACCTCGACGAGGATCGTGACCAGTGGCGGGATGGAGGCCAGGAGTGCCAGAAGGATCTCCCGCCATCGCCAGCGGAGCGCGATGCCGGCGACGAGCGTCACCACGATGTAGATCAAGAACATCCCGCCGTGCAGGGCCCCGAAGACGGAGACGACCCGGTCCGTGGTCTCGGGGACGTACTTGATGTACATGCCGACCAGCAGACCGGCCCAGGTGAACGCCTCGATGACCGCGGCGATCGCGAATACGCGGCCCATCGGGGACAGCGGGAGACGGTCCGGACCGACCATGGGGGTCCTCCTGCGTTCCGACCCGTGGTGGGTCGTGTGGTCGGGGCGTCCACGAGTATCATCGGCGCGCGGTTCGCACTGTGAACAGGGGGCGCAAGGGGTGCTGCGCGCGAGGGGCGACGCCGGCCCGACAGGCATACTGGCGTGTGTGTTCACCGGACTGAGTGCCTTTCCCCTGACCCCGTTCGGTCAGGGCGTGGCGGACCTCGACGCGTATTCCGCGCTGGTCGCCGACCTCGCGGCGGCCGGGGTGGACTCGATCGGAGCTCTGGGCTCCACCGGGAGTTACGCGTATCTGCATCGTGGTGAGCGACGCGCGCTGGCCGCAGCCGCGGTGCAGGCGGCGGGGTCCACTCCGGTGATCGTGGGTGTCGGGGCCATGACGACCCGGGACGTTCTCGCCCACGTGGCCGATGCCGAGGCCGCGGGTGCTGCAGGGGTGCTGCTTCCGCCGCTGGGCTACCAGCCGTTGCGCCCGGTCGAGGTGCTGGCACTGTTCGAGGCGGTGACCGCGGAGACCGCTCTGCCGGTCGTGGTGTACGACAACCCGGTGACCACCGGCTTAACCTTCTCGGGCGCGCTCCACGCCGAGATCGCGGCCCTGC
>CAMNYG010000267.1 GCA_946570335.1 uncultured Dietzia sp.
CGCCCACCGTGCCGGTGACCTCGAAGATGTCGCCCCGCTTGGCGTTGTCGTAGAACCACTTCGCGTCGGCCGTGGTGACGTTGAGGCACCCGTGGCTGGTGTTCTGGGAGCCCTGCGCCCACACCGACCACGGCGCGGCATGGATGAAGATGCCGCTGTAGGACATCCGCGTCGCGTACTGCACCGGAGTGCGGTAGCCGTCCGCCGAGTCGACGGCCACACCGTACGTCGAGGAGTCCATGATCATCGACGCGTGCTTCTCACCGATGACATAGGTGCCGTTGGGGGTCGGGGTCGACGACTTGCCCATCGAGGTGGGCATGGTCTTGACCACCTCACCGTTGCGCTCGACGACGATCTGCTTGTTCGAATCGTCGACCCGCGAGATCACCGCGTCACCGATCTCGAAGCTGGCCTGGTTGTCCTGCTGGCCGTACATGCCACCGCCGAGGTCCTCACCGTAGATGTCCACATGCACGTCGATCTGGGTACCGGGCTGCCAGTACTCGGCCGGACGCCAGCGCACCTCCTGGTCGGACACCCAGTAGAAGGCGCCCTCCACCTCGGGAGTGGTGGTGATGTGGATGTTCTCCTGCGCCGCATGACGGTCCGCGATCGGCTCGTCGAACATGACCGCAACCGGCTGGCCGATACCCACGACCTCGCCCTCACCCACGGTGAGATAGGCCGCGGTCATGATGTTGGGCGTGATCGTGTTGAACGTGGCGTTGCTGCGGGTGACCAGACCTTCCTCGTCCGTCGCGGAGGATTCGAGCGTGTACTGCCGGCCGTAGCCGAGCTCCTCGGTGGTCCGCCACTCGGTGCGCTCCGGATTGAACTCGCCCTGAACCGGGACGCCCTCCGGGTTACGCATCACCACGCTGTCCAGTTGCCCGTTCTCGGCGGTGAGGACGACCGGCTCGGCCGGGTTGGCATCGTTCGCGCCGTCGGCGACAGACACGTCGATCACCGCAGCCGGTTCCGCGGGCGCCTCGGCGGCCTGCTCCCCGGCCGAACCGGAATCGCCGATGGTGCAGCCGGTCAGGGCCAACGTCCCGGCGAACACGGCGGCCAATGCGAGGCGCCCCCTGGAGGGGGCTCCGGTGGACCGACGCCCTTTCCGATCCGATGTGCGCAGGTTCACTTACGACCCCTTCCGAATGATGCGTCCCCTCGGCCACGACCACGACCGAGCGGATGTCTACGGTCATTATGCCTGGGAGAAGGGTCTCGTTCCATATCGAAACCATTAAGGGCGGCCCGTCAACGACATAATGATCCCCTGTACTGAACAGGCGATTTCGTGAATTGACGGGTGCCCTGTTACAGTTTTCCTCGCACCAAGCGGGCGAGGCGGAAAGCCGAGCCAGCGCGGTACGCGCCATTAGCTCAATGGTAGAGCAACTGACTCTTAATCAGTGGGTTCGGGGTTCGAGTCCCTGATGGCGCACACACGAGATCCCCGGTCTGCATCACGCAGTCCGGGGATCTTCTCGTCTCGACGGGCTCGGCGGACGGGTCGACGACGACGAGGACGCCCGCCCGCTACCGCGACGCACGCGAACACCGGCTGGACGCTCCGGCGTTCATACGCCGGTGGTCCTCGACGACACGACCACCCCGATCCGCTGCCGACGCTGGTTGTGCGCCGGACCGTGACGACGGCGTGGTGACGCCCTGGCCACTGCGCGCCCGGGTGGTGTCGGCACCGGACACGCGCCGACTCGCGTCAGCCCCGGCGAGCCGCCAGGTATGCCTCGATGCGCTGGCGCTCCTTGCGCTTGTTGACCATGGAGAGTGTGATGCCGCCGACCACCAACGCGGCGACTCCGCCGAGAACCGCCAGCACGCGGGGGTCCTTGAGGGCCGCGGTGGCGCGCTCCTTGCCCTCCGCCGCGAGGTTCTTGGGGCTCACCCGGTCAACGAGCTCATCCAAGGTCGTCGCGAGGTCGTCACGGGCCTTGGCGATGTCGCCCTCGATGCTGTCGTAACTCCTGGACACGAGACCTCCGTCGATCGCACGACCGCGGGCCGCCCCGCGGGTTCTTGACCCCGCCCACGGTACTGCACCCGACGAGGATCCGCGCCGGTGCGCCACCGCATCGGATAGGTTGGTGAGGTCACGAGTCCCGATTCGACTTCACAGGAGCACCGGTGAGCACACCACGGCTCGAGGTGGGCCAGAAGGCCCCCTCCTTCACCCTCCCTGACGCCGATGGGACGCCCACGGCGCTCGCCGACCTGCTCGCCGAGCATGGGAAAGTGCTCGTGTACGTGTACCCGGCGGCCATGACGCCCGGCTGCACCACGGAGACCGTGGATTTCGAGAACGCGCTCGGGGAGCTCAAGGACGCGGGTATGGGCGTGGTGGGTGTCTCCCCCGACAAGCCGGAGAAGCTCGCCCGGTTCCGCGACAAGCACGGGATCACGTTCCCACTGCTCTCGGACCCGGAGAAGACGATGCTCACCGAGTGGGGCGCATTCGGTGAGAAGAAGAACTACGGCAGAGTCGTGATGGGCGTGATCCGTTCGACGTTCGTCGTGGAGTCCGACGGCACGCTGTCGATGGCCCGCTACAACGTCCGTGCCAAGGGTCATGTCGCAATGATCGCCAAGCTCCTGGGCGTGGAGCTCCCCGATCCCCAGAGCGCCGAGGACTGAGACCGCGCATGCCATCCGAGTCGTCAGAGCACTCCCCGGGCTCGCCGCAGGATGCCCAGGACGAGACCGCACAGAGCGAGCCGGTCATCCTGGTCCCCCGCCGCCGCCCTATCCAGGAACGGAGCCGGCGGAAGTTCCAGGCATTGCTGACCTCCGCCCGCGAGGTCCTCGTGGAGGTGGGTTTCGATTCGTTCACCTGTGAGGAGGTCGCCTCCCGGGCCGGTGTTCCGATCGGCACCCTGTATCAATTCTTCGCCAACAAGTACGTGCTGGTGTGCGAGCTGGACCGCCAGGACGCCCACGGGGTGATCGAGGAGATCGAGCGGTTCGCGCAGAAGATCCCGGCGTTGGACTGGCCGGAGTTGCTCAACGACTTCCTGGACCACCTGGCCGACCTGTGGTTGCGGGACCCCTCCCGCCGGGCCGTGTGGCTCGCTACGCAGGCGACTCCCGCCACGCGTGCGACGGCCGCGGTCAACGAGCGGGAGATCGCCCGCATGATCGCCAGTGTCCTGGCGCCACTCATGCCGGCGACCGAACGGGAACAGCGGGCGTTCATGGCCGAAGCGCTGATTCACGTGTCCTATTCGATGCTCAACTTCTCCGTGAGCGCCGGTTATAACGCCGGGAGCTCTGCCTATCCGAGTTCGAGTACGTCCGCCGGAGGTACCACGACCTCGGCCCGCGCAACGTCGGTCAGTGACGAGGAATTCCACGACGCGACGGTGACCGAGCTCAAGCGGATGCTCACCGCCTACCTCTGGCTGGCCGAGAAGGAAGCCCAGTCGGACTGAAGTCGGGGCCTTCAGACGGAGACAGTCCGCAGGACATCGCTCCCGGCACT
>CAMNYG010000268.1 GCA_946570335.1 uncultured Dietzia sp.
GGCAGGATGACGCTGTCGCGGACCACCGCGCCGTGCTCGACGACCGCCCCGGGTCCGATCACGGAGTGCTCCACCGTGCCGCGGATCACCGCTCCGCGCCCCAGGAGCGATCGGGTGACCTCCGCCTGTGGCCCCGTCCTGGCCGGCCCGCTGAACGACGACGCCGTCCGCAGCGGCCATCCCGGAACGTCGAGCTCATGGACAGGCGGCTCCCCCAACAGGTCCATGTGGCCGGCCCAGTACGACGCGACCGTGCCCACATCGCGCCAGTAACCGTCGTGCCGCCACTGACGCGCATGCCCGGCGGCGACCATCGCCGGCAGCACGTTCTCCCCGAGATCCCCGGGATCGCCGTCCCCGGCGGTGAGAGCCTCCTCATGGGCGGCCTCGAGCCGGGAGATCAGGGCCGCGGTGTTGAAGACGAAGATCTCGGCGCAGACCAGGTCGGAGGACGGGTCCTCGGGTTTGTGACTGTAAGCGGTGACGGCGCCGTCGTCGTCGACCTCCACCACCCCGTACCGACCGGCATCGCGCGGATCCACGCGCGTGGTCACCATCGTGACCTCCGCGAACGACGCCAGGTGATCGCGCACGATCGCGTCGTAGTCCAGGCGGTACACCGCGTCCGCACTGACCACGACGGTCACCTCGGGCGCCGCCCTGCGCAGCGGTTCGACCTGCTTCCACAGCGCGTCGGTCGTACCGGAGTGGAACCCGTCGCGGCCGGTGCCCTGCGACGGATGCAGGACCAGCAGTCCCCCGTCGAGACGGTCCAGATCCCACGGGCGGCCGCTGCGCAGGTGGGCGCCGAGCGACACGGGATGGAACTGCTGGATCACCCAGACGTCCCGGAATCCGGAGTTCGCCGCATTGCTCAGTGCGAAATCCACCAGGTGGTAGCCGGCGCCGAACGGGACGGCGGGCTTGGCGCGGTCCCTGGTGAGCGCACGCAGCCGCGAGCCGGCACCGCCGGCCAGAACGAGCGTGACGACAGAGGACGGGGCCATGGGCTCGGCTCCTCCCGTGGATGGACAGCCCGAGAGATGCGGGTCGGTTGCGTCAGCCTATCGACACACGACCGTCGCGCGCACCCGCTCGCCCGGTCAGGCGCTGACCACGGCCACATCGGGGGCGGCCGCCTCGTCCTCCCCGTCAAAATACAGCGCGACATAGCGGCCCGCGACCTGCGTGACCTGCATATCCATGTCGTACACCTCACCCAGGACGTCGGTTCGCATGATGTCGGCGGGCGCGCCGTCGGCGATGATCCGCCCCTCCTTCATCGCGATGATCCGGTCCGAGTAGGCGGCCGCGATGTTGATGTCGTGGATGACCAGCACGATGGTCTTGCCGCGCTCGGCCGCGGTCCGACGAAGCAGTCGCATGATCGACGTTGCGTGGCGGAGATCCAGATTGTTGAGCGGCTCGTCCAACAACACGTAGTCGGTGTCCTGGGCCAGGACCATCGCGATGTGCGCCCGCTGACGCTGACCGCCCGACAGCTCATCGAGATAGCGGTCGGCGAACTCCTCCAGCTCCATCGCCGACAGCGCGTACTCCACGTGCTCGATGTCGTCAGGGGCGGGGCGCCCGCCGTTGTGCGGAAAGCGGCCGAACCCGACGAGCTCACGCACCGTGAGTCGGATGGCCATCGAGTTCTCCTGGCGCAACACCGCGAGGCGGCGCGCAAGCTCGCGCCCGGCGTTCTTCGAGACGTCCACGCCGTCGACCAGGACGTGGCCTTTGTCCGCGGTCTGCAGGCGACTCATCACGCCGAGCAGGGTCGACTTGCCGGCACCGTTCGGTCCGATGAGCGAGGTGACCCCACCCTGGGCGAAACACGCCGTCACGTCGTGGAGGACCTGCGTGTCGCCGTACGACGAACAGACCGACTGCGTCTCGATGCCGCAGCCCTGTACCCACTGGCCACCGGAACGGTCGTCGCGGCGTCGGAACGGGAGAAGGGACATGATGTGCCTCACTTTCAGCGAGCGCGGTTGGTCAGGAGCAGGAACAGGAACAGCAATCCACCGACGAACTCGATAATGATGCTCAGCGCGGACTCCACGCCGAGGACGCCGAGTACCAGCTCGCCGCCGGCCAGCGCGATCACGCCCAGCAAGCAGGCCACGGGGAGGGTGAATCGGTGCAGGGTCGTACCCAGCAGGGCGTAGGCCGCGTTCGCCACGATGAGTCCGAAAAACATCACCGGGCCGATCAGTGCCGTCGATGCCGAGACGAGGAACGACACCACAACCAGCACGATGACCGTGACCCGGCGGTGGTTGACGCCCAGCGCAACCGCGGGGTCCCGGCCGAGAAGCATGACGTCGAGGCGACGACCGAGCATCGTCACCACCGCGAGGCCGGCGACGACGATCGCGCCACAGGCGATCAGCACATCCACCTGGACGCCGCGGAAGCTGGCGAACATAGCGTCCTGCACCTGCAGGTAGGCGGCCGGATCCAGCAGCCGCTGGAAGAACGACGAGACCGAGCGGAAGAAGACCCCGAACACCACCCCGACGAGAAGCAGCAGGTGGATGTCGGTCCTGCGGCCACCGAGCAGCCAGAGGTACAGCGAGGTCGAGGCGATGACCATGATCGCTGTCTGCGACAGGAAGCCGGACAGTCCGCCGCTGGTGAGGCCGCCGATGATCGCGGCATCGCGCGGCACCATGAAGAACACCAGCAGCGTCTGGATGAGCAGATACAGCGAGTCGAAGCCCATCAATGCCGGGGTGAGGATCCGATTTCCCGTGACGGTCTGGAACAGCACGGTGGACACGCCGACGGCGACCGAGACGAGGACGATCGCCACGGCATGGCGTGACAGTCGGTCGAGCGAGTAGCTCCAGGCCTTGGAGCCGACCGTATCCGGTAGACCGACGAGGACCAGCGCCGTCAGGGACGCGGCCGCCAGCATTGCGCACACGACAACGACGGCCCAGCGTCGACGGCGATCGGACTCCGCCCGTGTACGCACAGGGGCCCGGCCCTCGGGCGGGGCGACGAGAGTTGCGGAGTCAGCCATTGCGCACCCCCTTGAGCATCATCGCCAGGAAGACCGCCCCGCCCAGGACTCCGACGATGGTCCCGACGGGGATCTCGCCCGCACCGGGAGCGCCGTCCGTGAACAGCCCCGGGAGAGACCGGCCGACGATGTCGCAGACGAGAACAGTGACTGCACCGAGCATCGCGACCAGAGGCAGACCGCGCCGGGCGTCGTCACCCACGAGACGGGACACGACGTTCGGGACGACGAGCCCCAGCAGCGGGAGCGCACCGACGGTCACCACGACGACAGCGGCGACCGCGGCGACGATGGCCATCCCCAACGCGACGACCGTACGGTGATTCAGCCCGAGTCCGGTCGAGACGTCTTCGCCGAGGCCGGCAACGGTGAACCGGACGGCGGCGATGGAGGCGATCACGCCCAGCCCGGCGACGAGCCAGGGCAACTCGGACCGCCCGGCCGACACGGCGGAGAAGGCGGCC
>CAMNYG010000269.1 GCA_946570335.1 uncultured Dietzia sp.
GTCGGCGTGGTCGCCACCGGCTCGGAGCTGGTGCCGCCCGGTCGGCCGCTGGCGCCGGGACAGATCTGGGAGTCCAACTCACTCACCCTCGCCACCGCCCTCAAGGCGTGCGGCTGCGAGGTCACCGCGACCCTGACCTCCAGTGATGACCGGGCGGAGTTCACCGCCGCCCTCGACTCGGCCACCGGCGACGCGGATCTCGTGGTGACCGTCGGCGCGGTGTCGATGGGCGATGCGCAGGTGGTGCGGCAGGTCCTCGACGGGCGCGAGGGGTCCCGGTTCGCGCCGATCTCCATGCAGCCCGGTGGCCCGCAGGGGATGTCCACCTGGCGAGGGACCCCGGTCGTCTGCCTGCCCGGCAATCCGGTGAGCGCGATGGTGTCGTTCACTGTGCTGCTGCGGCCGGTGATCCTCGAGGCGGTGGGCCGCGCACCCATCCGTCCGGTGCCGGCCCGGCTCTCGCGCGATGTCACCTCCCCCGCCGGGAAGGCCCAATACCTGCGGGCGACGCTGATCTACCCGGACGACTCCGCCGCACAGCCGGCCGCCACACCTGTTTCCGGCCCCGGCTCGCACCTGGTCGCCTCGATGGCCCGCGCCGACGTGCTCGTCGAGATCCCGGCGGACGTCACCGAGCTCGCCGCCGGCACCGAGGTCGAGGCCCTACCGCTGTAGCTCCGGTGACACCGCCCCGCCGCCGGCAACCAGCGGCAAGACCACGCTCAACCCTTGCGGGAAATGAGCGATTGCGGTGTGTCAGCCTCGTGTGAACCAGTGCTACGAGAAGGCAAGCAACTGGTCGACCGAGCTCGTTGCCTGGGTTGCTTGGCGGGCGGCATCCGCCAGCCAAGTCAGTTTCACCGAGGTCGCTCACCGTCCGCAGCCAACTCGGCCGCCTCCACGACCCCCGCCCAGCGGATCGAGGAACCGTGAAAGTATCCGTTCCACACCTTTTCCTCGAACAGGTCGAGTTCCTTATCGTCGCGAATGAGCACCACTGAGATCGACACGTCGTGGGAGTACAACATTGCGGACGAGTACCGCAGATCCTGAACGAGTCGTTTCCCGGCCTTGTAGACGCGAACGGCGGTGGCCTCGTCAAAGACTTGAAAGCCGATGACGACGGCCGAAGGCGCCGACTTGGCAATGTTGCTCATCGCCAACTCCTGGACGGACTCACGAACATCCCACAGGTCCCAAGAGCGAGCGCGCTCCGGCGGTCGGTACACGGAATACCAGACCACCCGATTTGAACCGGGCTGGGCGATTTCGGCCTGTACCTCAGGCGGCACGGGAACCTCCGTTGACGTTGCGCCTCCAGTGGCGATACCGAATTGGTACAGCACTGTTCCACAATAAGTCAGAGCCAATCCCGTTTGATACTTGTGAGTACTATTACGTTCATGACCGATCCGAAGCCAGCCGAGTCCGGCTCCCGTGTGCGCACGCGGACGGCCATCCTCGATGCTGCGGTCGAAGCATTGACTGCGGACCGGCAGGCCTCGATGACCGAGATCGCCGCGGCGGCACACGTGGGCCGCACTACGGTTCACCGCTACTTTCCGGAGAGAGCAGACCTGATCCGGGCGGTCTTTCACCACGTCGGAGAGCGTGGCCAGGAGGCAATTCGCCGGGCAGAACCGCATTCCGGCCCCGTGCGCGACGCCGTACGCCGTGTCGTCGAGGAATGCATGGGATTCGGCCCGATCCTCGTATACCTCTACAGCGAGCCGCTTCTCACCGCCGAGCCGGAACTGGAGAACGCGCTCAGGGGCATGGAGGAGGCCGTCGAGGAGGTGCTCGCCCGCCCCGACACCGGCCTCAATTCGGAGTTTCCAAGAATATGGATCCGCCAGGCCTTCTGGGCACTGCTCTATGCCGGCTGGGAGACCGCCCAGACGAGCGAGATCCCCCGACATCAGATAGTCGAGATGATCCTGACCACCTTCACCCAGGGCTTCTACGGGCCCCAGGACAGTGAGATCCAGGATCACAACTCGGCCTCATAGAGGGCGCGAGCGCCGCCGATACCGCCACGCCCCTACCCCAATGCGAATCGCCCCATTCCCGCGAAACCGTGGTTGGGTTAATATCTGCGTATGGATGCAGATAAGCAGATACGCGGGCTCGATCCAGATTCCGAGTTCGTCGACCTGGCCGCAGAGGTCTTCAGCCTGCTCTCCGATCCGACCCGCGTGCGGATCATCCTCGCGCTGCGTCGGGCCGGCGAACTGTCCGTGAACGCCCTGGCCGAGACCGTTGACAAGAAGCCGTCGGGGGTGTCGCAGCACCTCGCCCGACTCCGGATGGCCCGCATGGTCACCACCAGGCGGGAGGGCACCAGCGTGCTCTACAAATTGACCGACGAGCACGCGATCGCGCTGGTCGTCGAAGCCGTCAAGCAGGCCGAGCACGCGGTCGCGAACGGCCAGGCCCCCCGGCACCACCACGCGCCCGGATAGGGCATCACCCATGCTCCGTGTCCTGAAGAATCCCACCTACGCGAAGCTGTTCGGCGCCCAGATCATCGCGCTGATCGGCACGGGCCTGCTCACCGTCGCCCTCGGCCTTCTCGCGTTCGACATCGCGGGCGGCGATGCCGGCGTCGTGATGGGCGTGGCCATGTCCATCAAGATGATCGCCTACGTGGTCGTGTCGCCGGTAATGATCGCCCTGGTCGCGCGCCTGCCGAAGCGCCCGGTGCTCATCGCCGCCGACCTCGTCCGCGCGGGCACGGCCGTCGCGCTGCCGTTCGTCACCGAGGTCTGGCAGATCTACGTCCTGATCTTCATCCTCCAGTCCGCATCCGCCACGTTCACCCCCACCTTCCAGGCGGTCATCCCCTCGATCCTGCCCGACGAAGGTGAGTACACCCGCGCCCTCTCGCTCTCGCGCCTGGCATACGACCTCGAATCAGTAGTCAGCCCGATGCTCGCCGCCGCCCTCCTCACGGTGATCAGCTACAACAACCTCTTCGTCGGCACCGTGGTCGGCTTCGTCGTCTCCGCCATCCTGGTGACCGCCGCCCGGCTCCCCGCCATCGACGCCCCCGCCGAGGCGCCGTTCCTCGACCGACTCACCGGCGACACCCGACTGTTCTGGCGGGAGCGCGAACTGCGGGGCCTGATGGCGCTCAACCTGGTCGTGGCCACCACCACCGCGATGGTCGTCGTCAACACGGTCGTCCTCGTGCAGGGCCTGCTCGGTCGCTCGCAGACCGACGTCGCCCTGATGCTCGCCATGTACGGCGCCGGGTCGATGGTCGTCGCCCTCGCTGTTCCGAGCCTCCTGGACCGGATCTCGGATCACCCCGTGATGCTCACCGGCGGCATGGCACTGCCCGTCCTCCTGGCCAGCGCGGCTGGCGTGATCGCGTGGACGGACGGCACCGTCAGGTGGGCCGGCCTGCTGATCCTCTGGTTCCTCATCGGGTCCGCGACGTCGGCAGTGCTCACGCCGTCGGCCAGGCTCCTGCGCAGGAACAGCA
>CAMNYG010000270.1 GCA_946570335.1 uncultured Dietzia sp.
ACCTCGACCACCGCGTTCGCCCTGCTCGCGGGCTCGGTCACCGGGGTGCCGATCGCGCCGGCCCTCGTACCGGTGATGATGGCGTCAAGGCTCGTGTTGGGAGTCCACTACCCTTCGGATGTGCTCGCCGGTGTGGCGGTCGGTACGGGCTGTGCGGCGTTCACCCGTGCCGCCTGGTCCACCGAGCTCGTGCAGCGAGTGCTGCCCGAACCCCTGCGCGACGCCACCGCGGGGCCGGGCGCCGCCGAGAACTCTGAGGAGAAGCGATGACCGAGCAGACCGGAGCGCAGGCCACCCGGGGCGGGGGCGACCACCACCTCCTCGGCTCCGAGCCGCACACGGCCAACGAGATCGACGACATCGCCGAGGCCACCGAGGACTCGAAGGGCGCCCCGCCCAGGAATCTCTTCGACGGCATGATCAAGGCCCTCCGCCCGCGCCAGTGGGTCAAGAACGTCCTGGTGATCGCGGCGCCCGCCGCGGCCGGCTCGCAGACCCTGACCGACACGTCGGTCCTGTTCTCGGTGTTCATCGCGTTCGTGGCCTTCTGTATGGCGGCCTCGAGCGTGTACCTCATCAACGACGCCATGGACGTCGAGGCGGACCGGGCCCACCCGACCAAACGGTTCCGGCCCATCGCGGCCGGCGTGCTGCCGGTCGGGCTCGCCTATGCCATGGCGGTGGTGCTCATCATCGCCGCGATCGCCATCTCCGTGCTGTTCGCGCACCCGGCCCTCGCGATCGTCGTGGCCGTGTACATCGTGCTGCAGCTCATGTACTGCTTCGGTCTGAAGCATCAGCCGGTGCTCGACATCGCGTTCGTCTCCTCCGGCTTCCTGCTGCGCGCGGTGGCCGGCGGCGCGGCGGCCGAGGTCGCGATCTCGCAGTGGTTCCTGCTGGTCATGGCGTTCGGCTCGCTGTTCATGGCGGCCGGTAAGCGATACGCGGAGCTGAGCCTGCACCTGAAGACCGGCGCCAAGATCCGGAAGGCGCTGGAGAGCTACACTCCCACCTACCTGCGTTTCGTGTGGACCCTGTCCGCCACGGTGCTCGTGCTCTGCTACGCGCTGTGGGCATACGACCGCGGCTCGGATCCGGAGCAGGTGGCGGGCGCGTCCATCTGGCTGCAGATCTCGATCGTCCCGTTCACCATCGCCGTTCTGCGGTACGCCGTGGACGTCGACGCGGCCCAGGCCGGCGAGCCCGAGGACATCGCACTCGGCGATCGTGTCCTGCAGGTCCTGGCCGCACTGTGGGTCCTGACCGTGGTGATCGGTGTCTACGTCGTCCCGTCCCTCTGACCGCGGTGCGACGATGACCGAGGCGGCGCCGGAGCGGACCCGGCGGTGGTCGGAGCCCGTCTTCTGGACCGGGATGGTCGCGGTGGTGGCGATCTTCTTCGCGGGTGCCTGGCAGCGCCGCTGGATCGCCGACGACGGCCTGATCGTCCTGCGCACCGTCCGCAATCTCATCGCCGGCAACGGCCCGGTGTTCAACGCGGGCGAGCGCGTGGAGTCCAACACGTCCACGCTGTGGACCTATCTCATCTACTTCACCCACGAGGTGACCGGCGGTCGGCTCGAGCTCGTGGTGCTCGGGGTGGCGCTCACCTTGAGCATGCTGGCCGTGGTGTTCGCGATGCTCGGCACGCGCGTCATGTACCGCGGCACCCGTCGCGCCCCCGCCGGGGCGCCGATGGTCCTGCTGCCGTTCGGCGTGCTCGTCTACGTGATGCTGCCCCCGGCGCGAGATTTCGCGACATCGGGCCTGGAGACGGGCCTGGTGATCTGTTGGATCGGCGTGATGTGGTTCGGTATGCAGCGCTGGGCGCGCGCCGGGCATCGCGAGTACCGGTTCGGTCTGCCGACCCCGGAGGTGGCGGTGTTGGCATTCATCGCCGGGCTGGGGCCGCTGGTGCGCCCGGAGATGGCGCTGGCCGCGGTGGCGTTCCTGGGGCTCATGGCGGCAGCGGCGCAGTCGTGGCGTCACCTGGCGTGGTTGGTGGCGATCGCCGGAACCGTCCCCGTGGTGTATCAGCTCTGGCGCATGTCGTACTACGCGCTGCCGTACCCGCTCACCGCGGTGGCCAAGGACGCCGGCGGGTCCAAGTGGGGGCGGGGTCTGGAGTACCTGTGGGACCTGCTGTCGCCGTACGTGCTCCTGTTGCCGTTGGCGGCTGTGCTGGTCGCGGGGCTGGTCTGCCTGTGGGCCGTCGCGAATCCGGTGTCCGCGTGGCGAGACCGCCTCGCCAGTTGGGGGCGTGACGACGCGGCCGGGCGTGATGAGAACGACGACGCCGCCGCCACCGACGACACGGCCATCGGCACCGTGTTCTCCCGCCTGGGACTGCTGCGGGGCCGGGTGCGCTCGACCCCGGTGGTGACCGTCGTGTTCCTCGTGGTGGCCGTGGTGATGCTGCTCTATGTCACCCGGGTGGGCGGCGACTTCATGCACGGCCGCGTGCTGCTGCCGTCCCTGTTCCTGCTCCTGTTGCCCGTCTCGGTGGTGCCGCTGCCGATCGGACCGGCCCGGGATCGAGACGATGCGCACGTGCGCCGGGTGGTCGTGCCGGTGGTCGCCGCGGCATGGCTCGTCGTCGTCGGTTGGGCGGTGACCGTCGAGGTCACCCAGGACCCCTTCCGTGACGAGCCGGAGTCCATCACGGCGGCCGGGATCGTCGACGAGCGGCAGTTCTACATCCAGCGCACCGGCCACCGGCACCCGCTGCTCGCGGAGGACTACCTCGACTTCCCGCGGATGCGGGCCCTGGTGCGCGACGTCGCCTCCAACCAGACCGGCGCGGTGTTCCTGCCGGTCCCCGGATTCCAGGACCGGTGGGACATCGTCTCGTACGACCGGCCCATGCCCGGGCTCGCACCGTTCGAGCTGCCCGAGGACCCGATCAAGACGGTCGTTTTCCTCAATCTGGGAATGACGAGCATGAATCTGCCCCTGGACGTGAAGGTCTACGACACGGTGGGCCTCGCGGCGCCGTTGGCCGCCCACACCGACCGCATGGAGGACGGGCGGATCGGGCACGACAAGTTCCTGCCGTATGACTGGGTGCTCGCCGAGACCGGTGTCGTGGAAGATCCTGTGAATTTCCCCCGCTGGATCGACGTGAATTGGGTGAATCAGGCCGAAGTGGCGCTGCAGTGTCCTGCGACACAGGCGCTCATCGAGTCGTACTCCGCGCCGCTGACACATGAACGCCGCTGGTCGAACCTTGTGAATGCATTCTCATACGCCGAGTATCGGATGAACAGAATCCCTGCGTACGAGGTTCAGAGGTGTGGTCTGCCGATGCCGGACGAAGTGGAGAAGTATCAGGGCACTCGGTAAGGTGGCGCCTGCTGTTGTCTCGAAACGGTAACAGTCGGGGGACGAAATGACCCCCGCCCTGTAACACCTGTCCCAGAATGCGCGACAGTAACGATGTCGCAGTTCCGGCCCTCCCTGGTGGGGTCGGTCCG
>CAMNYG010000271.1 GCA_946570335.1 uncultured Dietzia sp.
ATGCACGCAGGACGGCAGTACGGGGCCGAGGATTCCCGCGGGGCGGGGTGCCGGCTGCCTGTGACCGCCCGAGAGGAGGCCGACGAGGCGTCCGTTGTGGGTGATGGGTCCCCCGGAGTCACCGTGGCCGGCGCACGCCTGGCTCCAGAACCGTGCCCCCTCACGCTGCCAGGTGACGCCGCAGGTGTGGCCGGTGGTCAGGCCGTCCTTGCAGACTATGTCGCCGAAATCCGGCGCTCCGGCTCGTCCCGTGACGCCCGCCTGCCGGACCGGGAAGGCGACGGCCGGGTCCAGGCGGATCACCGAGTAGTCGAGGATCTCGTTACGGGTGGCGACGGTGCCGATGACACCCGCCGCCTCGTCGTTACGCAGGATGACCGGCGCATCGATGTGATCGCTGCAGTGCGCGGCGGTGAACGCCACGGGCGTACCGGCGGCGTCGACGCCGGCGGCGGCGATCGTGCAGCCCGCCACTCCCCCGACGAGGATCGGCGTACCGCCTCCGACCGGTACCGCGGCCTGGGCTGCAGCCGGGGCGACCAGGGCGGCGGCGCCCGCCATCACAGTCGCCGCGGCGAGCCTCGCCAGACGAGTGAACCTCATGAGCGTGTCCTTCCCACCTCGGGCGACTGTGCCGAGGTCTACGCACCCGACAGCGTAGCGGCAGGTGAGCCGCCACGCACGACGCACGGTGGCGCGCCCCGCCTCAGGCCTTCCCGTCAACGCCGGGAAGACCGCGATCTTCACGTTCCCTCGACCGTGATCCGGATGGTCGGACGACGCCCGGGGTCGCCGTCGATGTGGGCCCAGATCCCCGCGACGACAGGCTCGAGGAACAACTCCCCCACCTGCCCCATGAGGGTGCGCACGACCTGTACCTTGTCGGAGCTTCGGGTGGATGCCAGCCCCTCGGTGCGCAGTCCCTCCACCTCACGTGTGGTGAGGTCCACGATCGCTTCGAGCAGTGGCGCGCCACGACCCCCGGGTTCGAGCAGCGCCCGGTTGAGATACTTCACGATCACCGGGTTCTGTTCGAGCATCCGCCGGACCGCGGCGTCGCGTGCGGCCACGACCTCGGCGGGCGAACCGGTGTGGTCGACCGTGGCGAGAGCCTCCACCACGCTGTCCACCACCACCGCGTCGACCGCGCGCCGCAGCCCCTCCTTGGTCCCGAAGTGGTGCTGGATGAGCCCGATGGTCACTCCGACCTCCGACGCGACCTTGCGCATGGAGACTCGATCCTCGCCGTACTCGGCGTACAACTCCAGCGCGGCCTGACGGATCCGTGTCCGCGCTGTGGGGTCGGCGGGAGCCGCGTCGGCCCCGGAATCACCGCGCTCGGGCTCGTTCCCGGTCACTGCCCCACCTCGCCTCCACGTCGCGACCCGGCACCCGTGGCACCGCTGACACACAGACCATACACTTGCATGCCATGCAGTTGTATAGTGACTGGCGTCAAGGCCGTACCGGCCCCGATACCACACTCACTGGAGTCGCCCCATGTTCGACACCGCACCCTTTCGCTCCCCGTGGATGACCGAGGATCTCGACGCCCTTCGCGAGCACAGTCGAGCCTTCATGGCCAAGGAGATGACGCCCAACTCCGAGAAATGGGCCGAGCAGGGCGCCGTGGACCGCGAGTTCTGGACCAAGGCCGGCGACGCGGGCCTGCTGTGCATCTCGATCCCCGAGGAGTACGGCGGTGGCGGAGGAACGTTCGCCCACGAGGCCGTGATCGCCGAGGAACAGGCCCGCGCCCTGGACGACGGCTGGGGCAATTCCGTCCACTCCACCATCGTGGCGCACTACATCCTCGAGTACGGCACAGAGGAGCAGAAGAAGCGCTGGCTGCCCAAGATGGCCAGCGGTGAGATGGTCGGCGCGATCGCCATGACCGAGCCCGGTGCCGGCTCGGACCTGCAAGCGCTGCGCACCACCGCGGTCCGCGACGGTGACGACTATGTGGTCAACGGCTCCAAGACCTTCATCTCCAACGGGATGCACGCCGATGTGCTCATCATCGTCGCCCGTACCGGCGGCGAGGGCGCCCAGGGCCTGTCCCTGCTGGTCGCCGAGACCGCCGACCTGCCGGGCTTCGACCGCGGCCGCAAGCTCGACAAGATCGGCCTGAAGTACCAGGACACGATGGAGTTGTTCTTCAACGACATGCGCGTGCCCGCCGGCAACATCCTGGGCGGCGAGGCCGGCGAGAACCAGGGATTCATCCAGCTCATGCAACAGCTGGGCCAGGAGCGACTCATCATCGCCGTGACCGCAGTGGCCGCCGCCGAGACCGCCGTGCGGCTGGCCACCGAGTACGCCCGGGAACGCGAGGCGTTCGGCAAGCCGATCCTCAAATTCCAGAACCTGCGCTTCGAGCTCGCCGAGTGCAAGACCGAGACGCTGGCGGCCCGCACGCTGCTGGACCACTGCATCAGCCTGCACCTGGAAGGCAAGCTCGACCCCGCCACCGCGTCGATGGCCAAGTACTACTGCACCGACAAGCAGTGCGAGATCATCGATCGCAGTCTGCAGATCTTCGGCGGCTACGGCTTCATGACCGAATACCCGATCGCCCGCATGTACGCCTCCGCGCGCGTGCAGAAGATCTACGGCGGGACCAACGAGATCATGAAGGAACTGATCTCGCGCACGCTCTGATCTCCGCCGGGACCGCATAGACCGCGATGCCGACGCTCATGCCGGAGCCGGCGTCGTTGTCGTCGTCGTCATTGTCGTCGTTGTGGTCCCTCGTCTTTTACACCTGCCGCAGATCGGCGACGATCGCGGCCACGGCGGCCCTGCCCGCCCGGTTGGCTCCGATGGTCGACTGGGAGGGGCCGTAGCCGATGAGGAACAGGCGCGGCTCGTCCACCGCACGCCCGGCGTCCACGCGGATACCGCCCTCGGGGGTGCGCAGACCCAGAGGCGACAGGTGTGCCACAGCGGGACGGAACCCGGTGGCCCATAGGATCGCGTCGGCGCGCTCGAGCCGCCCGTCGGGCATGCGGACACCGTCGGGCTCGATCCGGGTGAACATCGGATGCCGAACCAGGACTCCGCGGGCGTCAGCGCGTTCGATCCAGGGCCCGCGGAACTGCCCGGTCACACTGATCACGCTCTGCGGTGGCAGGCCGCGGCGGGTCCGGTCGGCGACGCGGTCGATCGCGGCCGAGAAGTTGTCCGGCACGGGCCCGGTCTCCCACTCGATCTCGCGGCGGGTCACCCACAGGGTGTCGGCGACGTGGGAGATCTCCTCGAGCAACTGCGTGGCGGAGATCCCGGCGCCCACGATCACCACGCGTTGCCCCGCGAACTCCTCGGCCGCGACGTAGTCCTGAACGTGGAGCTGGCGGCCACGGAAGGTCTCCCGGCCCGGGTAGTAGGGCCAGAAGGGGCGGGACCAGGTGCCGGTGGCGTTGATGACGTAGCTGGCCTCCCACGTGGTCGTGACAGTGTCGCCGCGGA
>CAMNYG010000272.1 GCA_946570335.1 uncultured Dietzia sp.
AGCGGGTGGGCGAAAGAGCTCGCCCGCAACCGCCGCCCGGAGGGCAGCGAGGCCGCGGCGGCTGAGGCCGCCGCGGCCGGCGAGCCCGAGGACGATGCAGCCGGTGAGGCCGAGGACGGCGCGGCCGGAGGTGACGAGACCGTCGCCCTGCAGGAGAAGGTCGACGAGCTGACCTCGGACCTTCAGCGGGTGTCGGCGGAGTTCGCCAACTACCGCCGCCGCATGGACCGCGAGCGCACCGTCGGCATCGAGCAGGCCCGCGCGGGTCTGCTGTCAGAATTGCTGCCGGTGGTCGACGATCTCGACCGGGCACGCGAGCACGGCGATCTCGACGACGGGCCGCTCAAGGCGTTCGCCGACAAGATGGTGGCGCTGTTGGCCTCACAGGGCGTCGAGCAGTTCGGCGAGGAGGGCGACGCCTTCGACCCGAACGTGCACGAGGCCGTGCAGGACGAGTCCTCCGGCGACGAGCCCGTGCTGGGAACGGTCCTGCGCAAGGGCTACCGAATGGGCGAGCGGACCCTGCGCACAGCGATGGTCATCGTCCGCTGACACGACGAGACTGACGGCACGGGCAGTGCCGACAGCCCGGGCGGATGGTGCGGGTGCGGGCCGTTCAGCGTGAATCGCATTGGGCGGACTGCACCCGCACACCGCTGAAAACCTGCAAAACTCGGGGGCAGGTCACGTACAACGATCAACCACAGGAAGGAGGCGTCTGGTGAGCCAGCGCGAATGGGTCGAGAAGGACTACTACGCCGAGCTGGGCGTCTCCAAGAGCGCCACGCAGGACGAGATCCGCAAGGCGTACCGCAAGCTCGCCCGCGAGAATCACCCGGACTCCAATCCGGGAAACACCGCGGCCGAGGAGAAGTTCAAGCGCATCAGCGAAGCCAACGACGTCATCGGCGACCCCGCCAAACGCAAAGAGTACGACGAGTTCCGGGCGCAGGTCTCCTCGGGAGGCTTCGGCAGGTTCAACCCCCCGGGCGGTGGCTACACCACCACCGGTGACTTCGACCTGGGCGACCTGTTCGGCGGCGGCGCCCCGGGCGGTGGCGCCGGAGGGTTCTCCGACATCTTCGGAGGACTGTTCAACCAGGCCCGCGGCGGCGGAGCCGGACGTGGTCGGGCACAGCGCCCGCGCGGCGGACAGGACGTTGAGACCGCACTCACGCTCAGCTTCCGTGAGGCGGCGCTCGGTGAGACGGTCCAGATCAAACTCTCGTCCGCGTCGCCATGTCTGACCTGCCACGGTAGCGGTGCCAAGCCCGGGACCAGTCCCAAGGTGTGCGGCACCTGTCACGGCAACGGGGTCGCCCAGCGAAGCCAGGGCGCGTTCGGTTTCGCAGAGCCCTGCCCCGACTGTGGCGGCACCGGCTCCAAGATCGACGACCCGTGCACCGACTGCTCCGGCAGCGGCGTCACCGACCGCACCCGCACGATCAACGTCAAGGTGCCGGCGGGAGTCTCCGACGGCCAGCGCATCCGGCTGTCGGGCCAGGGTGAGGCGGGCTTCCGGGGCGCCCCGTCGGGCGACCTGTACGTGACCGTCACCGTCCAGAAGGATGCGGTGTTCGATCGCGACGGTGCCGACCTGCTGGTCGACCTGCCGGTGTCCTACCCCGAACTCGTCCAGGGAGCACAGGTGTCCGTGCCGACCCTGACCGGTCGGGTCACCGTCAAGGTGCCCGCCGGCTCACGGGACGGCCAGATCCTGCGGGTGCGCGGACGGGGAATCGCACGCAAGTCCGGAACCGGTGACCTCAAGGTCACCCTCCGGGTGGCTACGCCCCCCGCCGGGATGGCAGAAGCCGAACTCGCCGCCTACGACGAGGCACTCCGCGCAGCCGGCTTCGATCCACGGTCGGGTTGGGCCGGGTCGGCATGAGTCCCCGGCTGGACGTCGACGACCTGGGTCCCGACGACAGCGTGCTCGTGATCTCCATGGCGGCGGAGCTGTCCGGGCTACACGCCCAGACGTTGCGTACCTACGATCGGTTGGGCATCGTCACCCCGGAACGGACCCGGGGCGGCGGCCGTCGGTACTCCCTTCGCGACGTGGCGATGCTGCGCGAGGTCCAGCGTCTCAGCCAGGAGGAGGGCGTCAACCTCGCCGGCATCAAACGGATCATCGAACTGACAAACCAGGTCGATGCCCTGCGCTCCCGTGTCCGGGACCTCCTCGACGAGGTCGCGGAGCTGCAGCGCCGACCGGAACGTTCCGGCGAGCTGGTGCATGTGCCCCGCTCCACCTCCGTGGTGGTCTGGCAGCCCCGCCACCAGCGCGATGATCGCCATCAGCGCGACGACGACTGAGCTGCCGGGCTGACCGTCCTTCCGGCGTCGCGCGGCCCGTCTTCTCGGGTCGTGCACTCCTCGGGTCGCGGACAGTGCCGCCCAGGTGCCTCGTCATGAGGTGGTCGGCATCCGGGGCGCACAGCCTCCAGCCGCCGGGAGGGTACCGTTCGAGTAGTCCACCGCAGCCGACGAGGAGGCCCGCTGTGCGCATCGCCGCCGCCCAGATCCTGTCCGGACGCGACCCGCAGGACAATCTGCGTCAGGTCCGCGAGCGGGTGGCGGAGGCCGCGGCCCAGGGTGCCCGCATCGTGGTGTTCCCTGAGGCCACCATGCGGGCGTTCGGAGCCGGCCGACTGGACGAGATCGCCGAACCCCTGGACGGCCCGTGGGCCACGTCGGTGGCGGAGGTCGCGCGGGAGCACGGGGTCGTCGTCGTCGTCGGCATGTTCACGCCCGCACGGGGCGGACGGGTCCACAACACGCTCCTGGTCACCGGCCAGGCGGGGGACGGTGCCGGCGGCGCCGGCGAGGACCTCCACCTGGGCTACGACAAGATCCACCTGTTCGACGCGTTCGGGTTCGCCGAATCGGACACGGTCTCCGCCGGCGACACCACCCGCGTGATCACCGTCGACGGCGTGGGGATCGGGCTCAGCGTCTGTTACGACATCCGCTTCCCCGGCCAGTACCGGCGACTCGCCGCCGAGGGCGCGCGGCTGACCCTGTGCAGCGCGTCGTGGGGGGCGGGGCCGGGCAAGGTCGACCAGTGGAGGCTACTCGCCCGGGCCCGCGCGCTCGATGCCACGACATTCCTGCTCGCCGTGGACCAGGCCGACCCGGACGTCGAGGGCGTCGAGGTCAAGAAGGGTGCGCCCACCGGCATCGGGCACTCGCTGCTCGTGGGGCCCGACGGGTCGGTGCGTGACGAGATGGAGTCGCAGGGCTCGGGACTACTGGTGACGGAGGTCGACGACGACGAGGTCACCCGCATCCGCGAGGCGGTCCCCGTGCTCGCGAACGGGCGGATCACGGAGGAGCCGGCCGCGGAGGTGGCGCAGTGACCGGCCCGCGCGACCCGCGAGAACCCGAGGATTCGCACGAGCCGGGTGGCGCGAGCGGGTCCGGTGACCCGCGCGGCCCGCGTGACGGCGGCGATGTCGATCCGCC